>JAJUHM010000070.1 GCA_029279925.1 Aquabacterium olei | reverse complement strand
GGTGATGCTGTCTCAATGGCCTGCTCGACGCCCCGAGCCGGCCCGCGCGACCTGAGACCTGCGCGCACGTTGTCTACCCGACCGCCATGGAACACGACTTCCTCTCTGCCTTCATCGTGCTGTTGATCGTCACCGATCCGCTGGGCAACGTTCCCCTGGTCATCAGCCTGCTGCGCAACGTCCCCCGAGAGCGCCGGCTGAAGGTGATCACCCGGGAGTGCCTGATTGCCACGGTGATGCTGCTGCTGTTCATGCTGGTCGGCGAGCGCCTGCTGGCCGCCATGCACCTCACCAACGTCTCACTCGAGATCGCCGGCGGGGTGATCCTGTTCCTGATCGCGCTGGGCATGGTCTTTCCCAGCATGGGCGTGAGCTTCGCTTCGCAGGAGTCGGAAGGGGAGCCGATGCTGGTGCCGCTGGCCATTCCCTTGATCGCCGGCCCCTCCGCGCTCGCCACGGTCGTGCTGCTCGCATCGCGGCAGCCAGACAACGCCTGGTCTTGGACGGCCGCCATCGTGCTGGCCATGACCGTGGGCTGGGCGGTGCTCGCATCGGCCGACCGCTTGTCGCGCCGCCTGGGTCCGTCCGGCCTGGTGGCCCTCGAGCGCTTCATGGGGTTGCTGTTGTCGGCCATGGCCGTGGAGATGCTGATCTCAGGCCTGCACCGCGCGTTTCCCACCATCGCCCCCGTCGCCGGCGTGGCCGGCTGACGTCTTCGCGCCACGCGGAACGGCCCCGACCTGACGTGCGTCAGGGGCGCACGCACACAGACATGCCGCGGGCGGACTAGAGTGGGGCATGGCCGCGCGCACAGCGGCCTCAAGGAGAACAGACCGTGCCGCATTCCATCACCCTGCCCTCATCATCCGGCCAGCCCCTGGGCCGCATCGTGGCCTGCTTGGCGCTGCTGACGCTGAGCGCCTGCTCCGCCGTGCCGGACCGCTACCACGGCCCGGTCCGTGTGCTCGGCGAAGAGGCGCTCGCCGGGTGCGTGCTGATCGACGAGATCGAGACCAGTTCCGGCCTGGTGGGCCTGCTCGGCCCCAAGGGCGCCGACAACAACCGGCAGGTTCTGCTGAGCCGGGCAGAGCGGATGGACGGCACCCATGTCGTGTGGGGCAAGCCGGTCGTCGGTGACCGCAGCACCTCGCTGTCGGCTCGCGTGTACCGCTGCCCGGACGCGCGCTGACGCGGCGCCTTGCCGGCGTCTGATCAGGCCGGCGTGCCGTCGCGGGCGGCCTCCGCTGTCTGGGCGTTCAAGGCTTCCAGGCCGCCGAGCACCTCGGAAAGAGCCTGCCCCAGAACGGGCAGCAAGGTCTGGACACGCGGGGCGTCCTGGCTCAACAGCGCCTGCTCCAGCGCGGTCGCCTGCTCGGCCAGCGTGGTCGCCCCGATGGTCGCCGCATCGGCCTTGAGCACATGCAGCAGCCTGGCCGCCGCGGGCCAATCCGGCGCCTGCACCAGTGCGCCGATCTCGCCCGCTGCGCCGCGGTGACCCTGAAGAAAAAGGCCCATCAGCCGACGGTGCAGCTCCGGACGGCCCGCGCAGTGCCGTTCACCCGCGGCGCGGTCGATGCCAGGCAGGCTCGGCGCGGGATCGGCCGTGCGCGACACCACCGCGGCCGGACCGGGTTCTCTTGAAGGGAAGGCGACCGAGGGCGCCTTCGGCCCCGCACGCCAGGCGCTCAGGAGCTCCACAAGGCGACCGCGGTCCAGTGGCTTGGTCAGCACTTCGTCCATGCCCGCGGCCAGGGCCGCCTCGCGGTCACGGGCCAGCGTGTGCGCCGTCACGGCGATGATGGGCAGCCCGGCCCACTGCGGCTGCTGGCGGATGCGCCGCGTCGCCTCCAGGCCGTCCATCACCGGCATCTGGATGTCCATCAGCACCACGTCCACGGCCGTGCAGGCCAGGAGGTCGAGTGCCGCCTGGCCATCCTCAGCCAGATGAACCTGGGCCCCGGCCCCTTGCAACAACTCGGATGCGACCTGCTGGTTGAGCAGGTTGTCTTCGACCAGCAACACGTTCACGCCGCTCAAAGGCCCGTCATGCGCAGCACGGGGCACCTCTGGCTTCACCGGCACGCCGACCGGGGCTGGCGCCGGGGTCAACTCGGTGGGCTCGCGGCCCCCTGCAGCCCGGAACTGAGTGGACAACGCCCGCGCCAGGCCGGAGGTCGACACGGGCAGCGGCAGGTGCGCGTCGAACACGCCCGGCGCGGCGGACAGCAGGGCGGCCTCGCTGCCTGGCGCACAGGCCACGGCCCACCGGGTCCGACCTCGCAGCCCATGCTGTCGCAGGCGGCGTGCGACGGTCGGCGCATCGTCCCCCGGCAGCAGCCAGTTGACGATCACCAGGTCAAAAGGCGTCCCCGCATCTTCGGCAGCAAGCAGACGAGCCAGGGCATGGTCCTCATCGGCGGCCACCTGGGCGTCATGGCCGACGGCGCGGCATTGCCGCAGCAGGGCTGCAGCGGCACGGGCATGCGGATGCAGCACCAGCACGCGTCGCGCCTCGTGGGGGGGCACGGGCCACAAGGCCACGCCATCTCCTTCAGGGCCCGTTTGCGGCGCGGCGTGCAACGGCAGCGTCACCGTCACCAGGCAGCCCTGAGCCGGCTCGCTCGACAGTGTCAGCAGGCCCCCCATGCGGTCCACCAGCTGTCGGCAGATGGCCAGTCCCATGCCCATGCCGCCATGGCGGCGCGTGGTCGAGTCATCCCCCTGCTGGAAAGGCTGCCACACCCGCTCGTGGTCGGCAGGTGCAATGCCGATACCCGAGTCCTGTATCTCGATGCGGAGATGGCGCCCTGCTTCGGCCTCAGTGCCGACGACGGACACCGTGCACACCACGTTGCCCTCGTCGGTGAACTTCACGGCGTTGTGGCACAGGTTGATCAGCACCTGCGCGCAGCGTGCCTCATCCCCCTCCAGCGTCCAGGGCCGCTCCAGCAGGCTGTCGTACACCAGGGTGAGCCCCTTCTGCTGTGCCGGCAAGGCAACCACTGCCCACACGCGGTCCAATACGTCGTCCAGCGTGAAGGGAGCCTGCTGGAGCACGAGGTTGCCCGACTCCATGCGCGAATAGTCGAGCACATCGTCGATGAGGGCGAGCAGCGACGTCGCTGCCTGCCGCGACTTCAGCAGGTAGTCGCGCTGCTGTGCCGACAGCGGCGTGGCCAGGGCGAGTTCGGTCATGCCGAGCACCGCGTTCATCGGCGTGCGGATTTCGTGACTCATGTTCGCGAGGAAGGCATTGCGGGCCCGGGCGAGGGCCAAGGCCTCCTCCCGCGCCGTGATCAGGGTGCGCTCGGCCTCCCGGCGCTGACTCAGATCCCGCAACACAACCTGAACCCGGGCTGGCCGGCCCGCTGCATCGCGTTCGATGACCGCCAGGCTGGCCTCGACCGGCAGGGTTCGGCCATCGCTGCGCTGCACCGACAGCTCGCGTCCGACCACACGGTCCTGCACGGCCAGCAGCGCCCGCACCGAGGACCAGGACGGCGACACCAGCCAGGCGGCGACCGGGCGCACCCTACTGCGTTCGCTGCCGACCAGCACGTCCAGCATCTGCTGCCAAGCCGGATTCATCACGATGATGCTGCCCTCTCCATCGAGGACACCGGCGCCATCGGCCATGTGGCTCAGCACCTCGTCGAGCTGTTGGCGCTGATGGACCAGCACCGCGTTCAGCTGATCACGCTGAGCCGCCAGCTCGCGGGCAATGGTGTCGCGGTGAGCGAGCTCAGCCTGCAAGGCCCGCTGAAGCGTGGTGATGCCCCGCGCAAGGCGATGGAGTTCGTGCTCCGGGGTCGTCACCGGCTGAGGCGCCTCGGGTGCCAGGTCCCCCTCGAGGAGCCTGTCAACATGCCGCGACAAGGCCGCCACCGGGGCACTGACCTGTCGCCGCACCATCCAGAAGACCAGCCCCGACATCAGCAGCAGCACCGGCACGACCAAGGCAATGAAACGCCGCGTCTGCGTCCAGACTTCGGCCTGGAGCGCCGACTGATCCAGCATCAGTTGCCAGACCCCGATGACCTGCTCGCCACCGGGCTCGACCAGGGACAGGTTCAGCGTCTGCACGTTGCCGAACGCACCCCTGCCGCTGCGCGCGTAAGACCGACTGAGTCCGCCACCCTGCACCTCGGCCGCCAGCACGACAGGAAAATGCGCCAACTCGGCCAGCTGGGCCTGAACCGCCTCGTCGTCGAGCGCCCACACGGCGCGCGACAAGGCCACCCGGTGCAGCGAGACCACCGCGTCGATCAAGGCCCGCTGCTGCGTCTCCTCGTGATCACGGTGGATGTGCGCCATCAGCAAGGTGGCCCCGAGCGACAGGAGCAGGCTGAACCCGATCACGCGCCACAGCAGCAGCCGGGACAGGGACGCCTCGCGCGGGGCCGCCGGCACGACCGGCGCCGCCTCTTGCTCGGCGCTCACGGCCGGCCCTCGCCGCCCGGCAAGCGGGTCCTGAACCCCGTCTGAATGCGGCCCTCCAGCCGTTCCCCGCGGCTCAGTTGCTTCATCGCCCGGTAGGCCGCGCGTCCCATGGCTTCGAAATCCATCTCGACCGTGCCCCCGAGATGGCCGTCGCGCAGCAACAAGGCCTGCTGGGGCGACAGCACACCGGTGCCAACAAACACAGTCCGGCCGGCCTCGCGGCCGCCTTCCTGGAGACGCTTGAGCATCTGCTGGTAAGCCGCAGGCTCGACGATGGGCCAGGCTCCGACAGACACCACCGCGGTCACGTGCAAGGTGTCGAGCGACAGCGCCACCTGATTGCGTGCCCGCGACGGATCGTCGCCGTTGTACCAGGGGCACCGCGCAGGCTCCGACCACCCCCCTTCGCCTTTCAGCCTGGCCGGGACATGCTCGCTGGCCCCGCTGAGTGCAGCCCGCACACCGGCCAGGCGCTGATTCAGGTTGGGATCATGAAGATCGGCACTCATCAGGCACACGGTGCCGCCTTGAGGCCACTGACGGCGCACCAACTCGCCCAGCGCTCTGCCGAAGGCGTGGTTGTCCGGTCCGACATAGACGCGTCGTTGATCGCGATGAGGCCAGTCGAGGTCCGAGTCGAATGTGACCACAGGAACCCCGAGCGAACGGGCCTCCGCCAGGCCCTGCCCCGCCAAGAATCCGGAATGGGTGACCGACACCGCCAACGCGGCCACCCCGTCGCGCAGCGCGGCCCGGATGGCCTCGTCCTGCAACCGTGCGTTCGCCGCGCCTGCCCGCCCCAGGTGCAGGCATCGGTCGCCCTGTGTCCGCGCCTCGGCCTCGCACCCGCGCCACGCCGCAACGAAGTTGGCATCGTCGACACGCTTGCCTGCCAGCCCGAACACCTGTGCGCCGGCGAGCGCCTCGCCCGTCACACAGACCCACAGCAGCGCGCACCTTGCAGCGTGCCCGCGTGCTTTCCAGCCTCCCGTCATCCCTGCGCCTCCACATCGGGTGTGTGTCCGCGCTATGGGGCAAGCCTTCTTCGGGGCTTGTTGACTCCGGGCACGGAACCAGGGGCTGCGGCAAGGTGCCGAAGCCACATACCGAGCACAACACAAGCCTCTGGCAGCGTCAAGACAGGACACATCGGGATGGAAGCCCCTCCCCCGGATGGCATGCATTGCGTCACACCCGTTCCGGAGGCTCACCCGAGGGCCTCTCGGCCAAGGCCCTTCGCGGGTCAGCGGGCACGTTGCCATCCGGTGGCACGGCAGGCAGGTGTTCCGGTGCGTCCGGCCGGGTGTCCAGGGAGGCGCCCGGGTCTTCCTCGCCGGCGGCGGCCTCGGAGGGCACGTAATCGGCAGGCCGGCGTGGCCCGGCCGGCGCAACGGGTGAGGCCCGTTCCGGGCGCGACGTGTCTGTCATGCGGCACTCCTTGAGGGCGGAGAAGACCGCCCCCGGGAGAAGTCCGGCAACCCCCGTGCCTGCGAACGGGCATCGACAGTGCGCAAAACAAAAACGGCGCATGCCGTGAGACATGCGCCGTTCGAAAATGTTGGTGGGCCCTGTAGGATTCGAACCTACGACCAACGGATTAAGAGTCCGCTGCTCTACCAACTGAGCTAAGAGCCCGATTGCATAGGCTGACGCCTCGCATTCGTTGCTTCAGACTTCTTTCGTCGTCATCAGCGAAGACTTGAAGTATACCGTGTTTTTAGCATCAACACGCTGCACTTGCAGTCCGTTGTAATTTTTTATCACTGCTTGTCTTGCAGTTTCCTCGCAGCTTTGCAGCCATTTTTGGGGCTGCCAGGCTGTTTGGTGGGTCGTGCAGGATTCGAACCTGCGACCAACGGATTAAAAGTCCGCTGCTCTACCGACTGAGCTAACGACCCGCCCTGGAAAGCCTGTGATTCTAATACGCTTTTCAGCGATTGATCAAGTGTTGCAGCATTTCTGCTGCAGCGACCATGCCGAAGGTCGCTGTCACCGTCACGCTGGACCCATAACCATGGCAGTTCAGCGAGCCGTCTCCGCCAGGCATGGCGTCACAGCTGTCCTGTGGTGGTGCCACCGCCTCGCGTGAAAACACGCAGGTCACGCCCATGCGGCCTTTGCGGGCACCGCCATGCCGTTGACGCAGGCGCTGACGCAGGCTCGCAAGCAAGGGGTCATGGGTCACCTCGGCCAGATCGGCCACCTCCACTCGGTGGGGTTGAACCTTGCCACCAGCTGCGCCCACGGACACGACCGGCTTGCCGTGCGTGCGCCCCCAGGCCGCGATGGCGGCCTTGGCGCGCACCTGATCGCAACAGTCGATCACGCCATCCAGCTGCTCGGCATCCAGCAAGGTGGCGACGTTGTCCTCGTCCACGAAGGCCTCGATCGGGGTCACCGAGCAGTCCGGATGAATCAGGGCGAAGCGTTCCTGCAGGGCCAGGACCTTGGCCTGGCCCAGGGTGGTCTCGAGCGCGTGCACCTGCCGGTTGACATTGGATTCGGCGATGTGATCGAGGTCGATCAGCACCAGCGCGGCGACCCCGCTGCGTGCCAGGGCCTCGGCGGTCCAGGAGCCCACCCCTCCGACGCCCACGACGGCAATGCGCGCGGCGCGCAGTCGCTCGTACGCGTCCACACCATGCAGGCGTCGCAGGCCACCGAAGCGGCGCTCGGGATCAGGCTGGCACGCTGCAGCCAGCCGATCGGCCGAGCTCCGTGTGGCAGGCTGGGGTTCGCTCGTTGTCAGGGCAGCGGGATGCCCGGGCACCCCGGACATCAGCCCCGGGCCTTCTTCGGCGCCGCGGCACCGCGGGGGGCCGGCATGGTCAGAAGGCGATCGCGGGCGGCCTGGGCAGCCTCGGTGCTCGGGTACTGCTTGACCAGCTCCTCCAGCGTCCGGCGAGCCGCCTCGTTGTCCTTGAGTTCACCATGGCAGTTGGCAATCGACAGCAGGGCCTCCGGCGCACGAGCATGCTCGGGGGCCTTGTCCACCAGCTGACGGAAGGCGGCAATGGCCTCCTTGTATTGCCTGAGGCCGTAGTGCGCGTTGCCAGACCAGTACCAGGCCGACTCCCGGTAGCCCGTAGATGGATACCGCTGCAGCAACCCGTTCAGGCCCGCCACACCGGCAGCGAAATCAGCGGCACGCAGCCGCGCCAGCGCCTCGTCGAACAGCCGCTTCTCGTCGGGGTCGACCTTGATGGTCTTGCCATCGACGGTCAGCGTCTGCGGCTCCAGCTTGCGCACCCGCTCGTCCACCGAGGCCTGGGTGTCCTTCAGCTTGCGCTGCACCTCGGCCAGATCGCGCGCCAGGACCTCGTCCTGTCCACGCTGCTTGGCCAGATCGCCGCGCAGCTGCTCGAGCTGCGCATTCATCTCGAGCAGGCTGCGACGCAGCTGCTCGATCTGGGCATTGAGCGCCCCGAGCTTGCCCGCCATCGCGTCCGCATCCTGCGTGCGCTGCTGACGCAGGTCGAGGATGGCCCGCCGGGCATCCGCGTCTTCGAACAGGCCCGCTTGCGCGGCCGAGGCCAGGCAGGCGGCGGCCAACGCCAGAACCAGGGAACGAAACCGGGTGGCCATGGGCGGAAGGAAGATCATGGTGTGATCGGTCGGGCAGATGACAAGGGAGGGGGCTCAGCGAACAGCGCCGCTTCTCAGCGGTCCTTGATCTCGGCGCGGCGGTTCTGCGCCCACGCTTCCTCGGTGCTGCCCTGAACGGCCGGACGCTCCTTGCCGAAGCTCACCGATTCGATCTGGTCGGCCGACACGCCCAGCAGCGTCAGCGACTTCTGCACGGCCTCGGCACGCTTCTGACCCAGAGCCAGGTTGTACTCGCGGCCACCGCGCTCGTCGGTGTGGCCTTCGATCAGCACCTTGCGGGTCTTGTCGGCGTTCAGGCGACGGGCATGGGCGTCGATCGCCCCCCGGAACTCGTCCTTCACCACGAAGCTGTCGAAATCGAAGTACACCACGCGGGCCAGGCCACTGGCGTTGGCCGCGTCATCCGACGGCGACACGACGATCGGGGCCACGGCGTTCGACGGCACCGAGCTGTTGTTGGCACCGTTGGCAGCATCGGCCCCATTGGCGGTTGCGATCGGGGCCGGGCCCTTGTTGGCCTGGTCGTCCAGCTTCACGGACGAGCCGCAGCCGGCCAGCCACAGGGCGCTGCTGCTCAGCAGGGCCAGGCTCAGGGTACGCAGGGTAAAGCGGGGGTTGCGCATGCTGGATTGCTCCTTCAGCTGTCAGGTTGAGGTGATGGTCAGGGGGGGGGGGGGAAACAGGGTACAGGCTCAGCGCTTGAGCGGGGGGGCCGCCGGGCCCCACACGGGCTCGCGCACGTCCGCCTGCGGTGTCGCCAGCCGGGCCTTGATGCGGCCGTCCAGCGCGGTGGTCATCAGCACATCGCGCCCACCGGACCGGGTGGCGTAGATGATCATCTTGCTGTTCGGCGCGAAGCTCGGGCTTTCGTCGTCGCGGGTGTCGGTCAGGGCCTTCACGGCGCCCGAAGCCAGTTCCATCAGGTGCACGCGGAAGGCGCCGCCATCGGTCTGGCCGATGTAGGCCATCCAGCGGCCATCGGGGCTCAGGGCCGGGCTGATGTTGTAGCTGCCCGAGAAGGTCACGCGCTGGGCGTTGCCACCGGAAGCCGGCATGCGGTAGATCTGCGGGCTGCCGCCGCGGTCGCTGACGAAGTAGATCTGGCTGCCATCGGGGGACCAGCAGGCTTCGGTGTCGATGGCACTGCTCTGCGTGAGCCGGCGCAGGCCCTCGCCATCGGCGCCCACGACGTAGAGCTGCGAGCCGCCATCACGACTGAGCGTGACGGCCAGTTGACGGCCGTCGGGCGACCATGCAGGTGCGCTGTTCGTTCCCTTGTAGCTGGCCACCACACGGCGGCGCCCGGTCATGACATCCTGGGTGACGACGACGGCCTTGCCCCCCTCGAACGAGACATAGGCCAGCTGACGGCCATCCGGTGACCAGGCCGGCGAGATGATGGGCTGCACGCTGGTCAGCGGCGCCTGGGTCCCTTCGCCATCGGCATCGGCCACGACCAGCGTGTGGCGTGCGCCCACCTTGCTGACGTAGGCAATGCGGGTCGAGAAGACGCCCTTGTCGCCGGTCAGCTTTTCGTACACGTCATCGGCAATGCGGTGGGCCGCCTGACGCAGGTCACCCGCCGGCACGACCAGGCTCAGTCCGCCCAGGTCCTGTCCCTTGACGACATCCCACAGGTGGTAGCGCACATCGAACCGGCCATCGGCCAGCTGCGTCACCGAGCCGGCCAGCAGCGCATCCGCACCCTTGCTGCGCCACTCGGCGATCGGGGGGCGGCTGGTGTCATCCAGGGCACTGGCCGTGGCGTCCAGCGAGCGAAACAGCCCGCTGCGTTCAAGGTCGGCCTTGATGATGGCCGACAGCGGCTGGGGCGAGCGCGCTTCGTCACGGAAACGACCGATCGCGATCGGGATCTGGGTCGCACCGACACCGGCGATCTCGACGCGGAACTGGGCCAGCGCCGGCCCGCTCAGCCCGAGCGAGGCGCCACCGAGCAAGGCCGTCGAGCCGAGCAACCGCCCGAGGGCAGCGCGGCGCGGAAGGAAAGCGTGCATGGGTCCGTCTCAGGAAAAAGGTCAGAACCCTGGATTGTGCCGTGTGAATCAGGGAAGTTCCCCTCACACCGCCTTCATCCCTGCCTTCTGTATGTGAAGCTCTGTGAAGGGCCGCGGCGCCCTCACGCCCTGCGCGTCACAGCAGCACGATGTCGTACTGTTCAGGCGACATCGAGGGCTCGGTCTGCAGTGACACAGGCTTGCCAATGAAGTCGCTCAGCCCTGCCAGGTGCGCGCTCTCCTCGTCGAGCAGCATCTCGACCACGGCCGCACTGGCCACCACGCGGAACTCGCGCGGATTGAACTGGCGCGCCTCGCGCAGGATCTCGCGCAGGATGTTGTAGCAGACCGTGCGCGGGGTCTTGACCTGGCCGCGGCCCTCGCAGGTCGGGCAGGGTTCGCACAGCATGTGCGCCAGCGATTCACGCGTGCGCTTGCGCGTCATCTCGACCAGGCCGAGCGGCGAGAAGCCGCTGACGGTGCTCTTGGTGCGGTCGCGTGCCATCTGCTTGCGCAGCTCGGACAACACCGACTCGCGGTGGTCTTCGCGCAGCATGTCGATGAAGTCGATGATGATGATGCCGCCCAGGTTGCGCAGCCGCAGCTGTCGGGCGATGGCCTGCGCCGCCTCGAGGTTGGTCTTGAAGATGGTGTCGTCGAAGTTGCGAGCACCCACGTAGCCGCCCGTGTTGACGTCGATGGTGGTCAGGGCCTCGGTCTGGTCGATGATCAGGTAGCCGCCCGACTTGAGGTCGACCCGCCGGGCAAGCGCCCGCTCGATCTCGGTGTCGACGTTGTACAGGTCGAAGATGGGGCGCTCGCCCTTGTAATGCGCCAGCTTGCCCACGCCCGTGGGGGTGAACTCCTGCCCGAACGCCTGCAGGGTGTCGAACTGGATCAGCGAGTCGATCCGGATGGACTGCACTTGCTCGGTGACGAGGTCGCGCAGCACGCGCTGAGCCAGGTTCAGCTCCTGATACAGCAGGGTGCCGGCGGGAGCCTTCAAGCCCAGTTCGCGGATGGTCGCCCAGGTCTTGCGCAGGTAAGCGATGTCCATCGCCAGTTCGTCGTCGGTGGCGTCTTCGGCGTTGGTGCGCAGGATGAAGCCGCCCGGACGGCTGCGCCCGTCCTTCGCATCGGCCGCACCGATCAGCCGGGTCATGCGCTCGCGCAGCTGCTCACGCAGTTCGGGCGAGCCGATCTTCTGCGAGATGCCCAGGTGGTCATCCTGGGGCAGGAACACCAGCAGGCGCCCCGCCACGCTGATCTGCGTGGACAGGCGCGCGCCTTTGGTGCCGATCGGATCCTTGATGACCTGCACCATCAGGGTCTGGCCTTCGTGCACCCGCTTCTCGATGGGCGTCTGCGCATCGGCCGAGCGGCTGGCGGGCCGGCTGGCCGGGTCTTCGCGGTGCAGATCGGCCACATGCAGGAAAGCGGCGCGCTCCAGGCCGATGTCGATGAAGGCCGACTGCATGCCGGGCAGCACGCGCACGACCTTGCCTGCATAGATGTTGCCGACCAGGCCGCGCTCGAGCGTGCGCTCGACGTGCAGTTCCTGCACCGCCCCACTTTCGATGATGGCGACGCGCGTTTCCTGAGGGGTCCAGTTGATGAGGATGTCTTGAGAAGCAGGCATGCGGCCAATTTACCGCATGGCGCGCAAGGCCGTGTTCGACAGCACGTGCCATCCCGGGACACCCGCCTTGGCCGAGTTCAGCAAACCGGCGGCCACCTGCCTTGCGGCCACGGGTTTGTACGGAGCCGGCATCAGCCAGCCGAATGCCAGGCCAAGCCGTTCGGCGGGTCGCAGGACGCTGCGCTCGCCCTGCAGCAGAGACGGTCTCGCCACCGAGACCTGCTCGAAGCCGATGTCGCGAACGGCGTCCTCCAGTTCGCCCTTGACCCGGTTGTAGAACACGCGCGATGTGGCGCGTGCGCCCACGGCGCTCACCAGCATGGCGCGGCGGGCGCCCTGCGCGTGCGCCAGTTGCATCACCTGCAAGGGATAGTCGAGGTCCACGCGACGGAAGGCCGCCTGGGAGCCTGCATCCCGGATGGTCGTACCCAGGGCCGAGGCCACCCAGTCCACATCGAACCACTCGCTGTGGACGGCGAGCCGCTCATAGTCGACGACACCGATGCGCAGCTTGCCCACCCCGGGCATGGCCGCCACCGGGGTGCCCAGCAGGGCCTCTGCGGAGAGTTCGCGGCGCACCAGGGCGCGCACCT
>JAJUHM010000069.1 GCA_029279925.1 Aquabacterium olei | reverse complement strand
GGAAGCCGCCGTGCAGGCGCTGTGCGAGCGCTGGGAAACGCAGACGGGCATCGGGTGTGCGTTCGTGCCGCGGGGCGTGGCCGATCTGGGCTCGGGCTCAGGATCCCGGCTGCCCGACGACGTCGCCGTGACGGTCTACCGCCTGGTGCAGGAGGCGCTGACCAATGTGGCCCGGCATGCCGGCGCCACGCACGTGCAGATCACGCTGTCCCCTTCACCGGTGGCGCATGCCGTGCGCCTGCGCATCGTGGACGACGGCTGCGGGCTGAACGACGCGGGCACGCCCTCAGACGCCTCGCGACGCGGCGGCCACGGCCTGATCGGCATGCGCGAGCGCGTTGCCGCGCTGGGCGGTACGCTTGCTTTGCGCCCCGCAGAGGGCGGCGGCTTGCTCATCGAAGCCGATCTGCCCTGGAGGGAGGCTCAGACATGAACCGGATTCGCGTGCTCCTCGTTGATGACCACCCCGTTGTGCGGGCCGGGTACCGGCGCCTGCTCGAACAGGACGGCGACATCCACGTGGTGGGCGAAGCCGCTGATGTGGACGAGGGCAGTGTGGCGTGGCAGCAGTTGTCGCCCAGCGTGCTGGTGACCGACCTGTCGCTGCCCGGTGCAGGCGGCATCGAACTGCTGCGCAAGGTGTTGGCGCGGGACCCGCAGGCCCGTGTGCTGGTGTGCAGCATGTACGACTCCGCGCAGATGGTGCGACGCGCACTCGACAGCGGCGCGCGCGGTTTCGTCAGCAAGAACGCGCCGCCAGACAGCCTGGTGGCTGCCGTGCGCGCCGTGGACCGCGGGGGGCGCTACCTCAGCGAGGACATTTCCCCCGCCTTGCTCAACCGCGCCGAACAGGATGAGGCCGACCGGCTGGCAGCGCTGAGTCAGCGGGAATTCGAGATCTTCCGCCTGCTGGCGGAAGGCCACTCGCCCGCAGAGTGCGCTCGCCTGCTGTGCCTCAGCCCCAAGACGGTGGCCAACAACCAGACCCAGATCAAGGACAAGCTGGGTGTCTCGACCTCGGCGGCGCTGGTGCACCTGGCACTGAGGCACGGCGTGATCGACGGGCGTCAGCCGCGCTGACGCCTCAAGACCGGCCCGGACCGACGGTCCGGACCATTCCGGTCACAGGGCCCAACGCAACGTCAGCCACACGGTGCGCGGTGCGCCCGGCGCGTAGAACGTGGTGCCCACACCGCCAGCGTCGGTGTACGTGCCATTCGCCGTGAAGGCCTGCGGGCCGAGTTGCCCCGCCGTCGTGTAGCGCCGGTCGAAGAGGTTGTTCACGCCGAGTCGCACGGTGGCTCGCTCGTTGAGCTTGTAGCGCGTGTGCACATTGAAGACCGCGTAGCCTGCCGAGCGCCCCGAACCAAAGGTCGTTACGCCGTTCGCCCGGTGGGCATTGTCTTCGTTGCCGCGCACGAAGCTGCCTCCGCTGGCCAGCATGTCGAGCCCGACACGCCAGGCGCTGCCCAGGTCGTAGGCCACATGGGCCTTCAGCAACTGCGAGGGGATCAGCGGGATGCGGTCGCCGGGATTCACCACGATGGCGTTGTCGGCGCTGGCATTGCTGTGGTACTCGCTGCCCACTTCTTCACGGCTCTGATAGGTGGCCTTCATCCAGGTCAGATTGAAGCCACCCGTCCAGGCCCTCTGGCGGCCCGACACGCCGGCCTCCAGGCCCTGGCGGCGGGTGCGACCGAAGTTCCTGAAGTAGCCCGTCGAAGCGTTGTTGGCCACGAACAGGATGTCGTCGGTGTTGTCGCCAAGGAAAGCCCCGAGGTTCCAGTTCCAGCCCCCTTGAAGCACGCCCCGCACCCCGGCTTCCCACGTGTGCGAGACCACCTGCTTGAGCGGCGGGTCGCCGGCCATCGAGTTGGGCAGACGGCAGCCGAACTCCGGATCCGCGCAACCCAGTTCGACCGACGTCGGCGTGCGGCTGCTCTCGGCATAGCCCGCATACACGTTGTAGGTCGGGCTCGGTGTGAAGCTCACCCCGAGAGCCGGGTTGAAGCGGCGGAAGCGGTGGTTGCCATCCAGCGAACCGCGCTGCTCGCCCTGCGTGGTGGCGTTGTTGTAAGGGAAAAGCTGGTCGGTGTTCTTCAGACGCGTGTCATTGAAGCGGCCCGATGCCGTCACGTGCCAGCGGTCGCTGAGCGACAGCGTGTTGCTGCCGAACAGGCTCCACGTTGTCACGCGCCCTTTGAGCCGTACCCGGGCATCGAAGGCCTCATCAGAGTCCTGTGTGCCGTCGGCGTACGCGTCAACCAACGTCAAAGAGCGGTCAGCGTTCAGGTAGCCAAACTGCGAGCTTTGTGTGAAGTTGAGGCGGCTTGTGTCGAAGGCGGCGCCCAGGACACCCTGGTTGCGCATGCCGGCCAGCGTGCCCTGCAAGCTCAGCTGCCCTTGCAGGCCCATGTTGCGCTGGCTGGTGCGCGTGCGGGTGGCGATGCCGGAGCACGTCTCGTTGGGCTCGCCGTTGACGGCTGCCTCGGCGACGCAGTCTTCCGGTGTGGGGCCTTCGCCGATCACCTCTTCGTTCATGTCGCCGTTGAACGTCCGCGTGCGGGTCTGACGCCAGTAGGCGTTGCCGCTGAGCACAGCATGGTCGGAAAGCGCGTGCTTGAGCTGCAGGTTCAGCTGGGTCGCACGATTGCGAGTCTGATCCGGCTTCGTGAACACGCTGTTGCGGTCGGCCTGCAGCATCTCCTGCTGTTGCAAGCCGTTGCCGATCAGGTCGGTATCTGCGTGCGCGAGGCTCAGCTTGACGTCTGTTGCGCCTTCCCGCCAGCCGACCTTGCCGAAGAACTGCCCAACGCGGGATGGCGAATCCTCGCGCCAGCCGCTCTCACGGAAAGCCGTGCCGGCCACGAACCAGTCCAGGCCCTTGTCGTTGGCGCCGCCGTGCTCCAACCCGAGGCTCGTGCGGCCATGCTGCCCCAGCCCCAGTTCCATCGCGGTACCAGCATGCCGCCGGCCGTCCTTGGTGTCGATCGACAGCGCGCCGCCCAGCGTATTCAGGCCGAACAGCGGGTTGGCGCCCGGCATCAAGGCCACACTGGCAATCGCGGCCTTGGGAATGAGGTCCCACAGCACCACGTCACCAAACGCCTGATTCTGCCGTACGCCGTCGACGTACACCGACAGACCCTGCGGTGTGCCGAGCAAGGGCGAGGCCGTGTAGCCCCGGTAGTTCACGTCCATCATGTAGGGATTGCCCTGCACTTCGTTCACGTGGACGCTGCCCAATCGCCGGTTCAGAAACTCGCTGAGGTCCAGCGCACCGCTTTCAGCCAGTTCACGTCCGCTGGCAGACTGCACCGTGGCCGGAAACAGCGAGCGCTGCAGGCCGATGCCGGGCAGAGGCGTGGTGCTGACCGCCGCCACCACCGGGAGTTCCGCCGGCGCCGGCTCGGCCAGTGCGTGGGCGGGCAACGTCAGGCACAAGGCGCTGCAGGCAAGGGCCACGGCGCGCGGACGGCTCAGCACCTGAGACTGTCGAAAGGACATGGTGGAAAAGTGCACAGACTGTCGCACAGAGAACTCCTCGTCGTCGGACTTTTTTTGGTGACGTCGGGAGTGTCCGCAGACGCCAGGCGCGCTCACAGGGAAAAATTCCCTTACCCCTGTGTCAGCCCGTGACACGGCGGGATAACCCCGAGTGAGCAGACATCACCGAAGCGTCATGCCGGTGTCGCGCCCGTGTCATCGGTCACGACCACCATCCGCACCATGCGGCCCTGGATCACGACCCCTCTGATGCGCGCCTGGCAGGCCGGCTTCAATCGAAGCGGGCACAGCGGGGCTTCCGTGCCACCCGTCTCATCTGGCGAGGGGGGCGCACCGGCCCGCGCAGCGCTGAAAGTGCGCACGGCCTGGATCTCTGACGTGCACCTTGGCACCCCCGGCTGTCAGGCCGGCGCCCTGCTCGACTTCCTCCGCCACCTGGAGTGCGAGACGCTTTACCTCGTTGGCGACATCGTCGACGGCTGGCAGTTGCGCCGCCACTGGTACTGGCCCCAGGCCCACAACGATGTGATCCAGAAGCTGCTGCGACATGCCCGCAAAGGCACGCGCGTGGTCTTCGTGCCCGGCAACCACGACGAGTTCGCAAGGCATTTTCTTGACCAGGCATTCGGCGGCATCGAGGTGCGCGAGGAGTGCATTCACACCCTGGCCGACGGCCGCCGCTTCTGGGTCACACACGGCGACCTGTATGACGGCGTGATCCAGTGCGCTCGGTGGCTCGCGCTGGTCGGCGACACGCTGTACGAGTTCACCCTGAAGCTCAACCGTCACCTGAACTCCCTGCGTGCGCGCCTGGGGCTGCCCTACTGGTCACTGTCGAAGTACCTGAAGCTCAAGGTGAAACGCGCAGTGAGCTACGTCGCCGATTTCGAGCAGGCGCTGGCGCGGGAAGCACGACGCCGGGAGGTCGACGGCGTGGTGTGTGGCCACATCCACCATGCCGAGATCCGCGACATCGGAGGCGTTCTGTATTGCAACGACGGCGACTGGGTGGAAAGCCTCACGGCCTTGGTCGAGCACCGCGATGGCAGCGTGGCCATCGTGGAATGGGGTCAGCACATGGCGGGCCTTGCCCCACTCCGGCAAACAGCCGAAGCGGACGCTTGCGCCACATCAAGCGAGGGCTGACAAGCCGGGGGTGCCCGGACAATGTGGCGACGGGAAGCAGGCGAAGATGTTGCCCTGTCCGTGTATGACCCCGCCTTGTCACCGTGTCCTTTCTGACTGAGCCCGCCCCTGCACCTGAAACGCCGACCCCACTTCGGCTGAAACGCGTCGCCATCGACACCTACCGCGAGAACGTCGCCTACCTCCACCGCGAGTGCGCCATCTACCGCGCAGAAGGCTTCCAGGCGCTGTCCAAGGTGGAAGTGCGCGCGAACGGCCGGCGCATTCTGGCCACGCTCAACGTGGTCGATGACGCCTGCATCGTGGGGCCCGACGAACTGGGCCTGTCGGAAGACGCCTTCGCTCAGATCGGCGTGCCATCCGAACACCCGGCCACCATCAGCCAGGCCGAACCCCCCTCTTCCATCTCGGCGCTGCACCGCAAGATCGCGGGCGAGCGCCTGACGCACGCCGACTACCAGGCCATCGTGCGCGACATCGTCGACCACCGCTACTCGAAGATCGAACTCACGGCATTCGTCGTGGCCACCAATCAGGGCGAACTCGACCGCGAAGAGGTCTACGACCTGACCGCAGCCATGGCCGGCGTCGGCCGGCGGCTGGACTGGAAGGCGCATCCGGTGGTCGACAAGCACTGCATCGGTGGCATCCCGGGCAACCGCACGTCGATGTTGGTGGTGCCCATCGTGGCAGCACACGGCATGCTGTGCCCCAAGACCTCGTCGCGCGCGATCACCTCGCCCGCGGGCACGGCCGACACCATGGAGGTGCTGGCCAACGTCGAGCCGCCGTTCGAGCGGCTGCAGGAGATCGTGCACACCCACCGCGGCTGCCTGGCGTGGGGTGGCACGAGCGACCTGTCGCCGGCGGACGACGTGCTCATCTCGGTCGAGCGGCCGCTGTCGATCGACTCGCCGGGGCAAATGGTGGCCTCCATCCTGTCGAAGAAGGTGGCGGCGGGCTCCACCCACCTGCTGCTCGACATCCCCGTGGGGCCGACGGCCAAGGTCCGCACCGTGCCCGAGGCTCAGCGTCTGCGCAAGCTGTTCGAGTTCGTTTCGCGCCGCATGGGGCTGACCATCGACGTCGTCATCACCGACGGCCGCCAGCCCATCGGCCACGGCATTGGCCCGGTGCTGGAGGCGCGCGACGTGATGCGCGTGCTGCGCAATGACCCGCGTGCGCCGAACGACCTGCGTCAGAAGTCGCTGCGGCTGGCCGGCCGGATGCTGGAGTTCGACCCCGATGTGCGCGGCGGTGAAGGCTATGCCATCGCGCGGGACATTCTGGAATCTGGCCGGGCGCTCGAGCGCATGCAGTCCATCATCGAAGCCCAGGGCGCGCGCGCTTTCGATCCGGAGCACCCCGAACTCGCCCCGCTCACCTTCGAGGTCACGGCCTCCCAGGATGGGATGGTCACGGGCATCGACAACCTGCACCTCGCTCGCATTGCCCGGCTTGCCGGCGCGCCCAAGGTGCAGGGCGCTGGCGTCGACCTGCTGCACAAGCTGGGCGACACCGTGAAGGCGGGCGACACGCTGTACCGCGTGCACGCGGCCTTCCCGACCGACCTCGGCTTTGCCCGGCAGGCCTGCGAGCGCACCAACGGCTTCACGCTGGGGAGCGCTGCCGAGCTCGCCGCCCTGCACGTGGAGTTCTGAACCATGCCAGACCTGCTGCTCCACTTTGCCGACGAAGCGGGCCCCGCCCAGCGCCTGGCCACCGAGCTCGGCGTGACAGCTGCCGAGGTCGAGCGCCACCGCTTCCCTGATGGCGAATGGCGGTTGCGCCTGCCGGTCGACGAGGCAGGCACCCTGCCCGTCCACCTCATCGTCTACCGCAGCCTGGACCGGCCCAACGAGAAGCTGATCGAGCTGTTGCTGCTCGCCCGGCAGGCCCGACAGCTCGGCGCCGTCCACCTGACGCTGGTTGCACCGTATCTCGCCTACATGCGGCAGGACATTGCCTTCCGGCCCGGCGAGGTCGTCAGCCAGCGGATCGTGGGGCGGTTCCTGGCCGACTTGTTCGACGCGGTGATCACGGTCGATCCCCATCTGCACCGCGTGGCCACGCTGGACGAGGCCGTGCCCGTCCGGCACGCTCTCGCCCTGTCGGGCGCACCCATGCTGGCGGAGCTCGTGGCGGCCCATCATGCCTCGCCGGTCCTCATCGGCCCGGATGCCGAATCGGCCCAGTGGATCGACAGCGCAGCGGCCGGTCGGGTCTGGCACCACGGCGTCTGCACCAAGACCCGCCACGGCGACCGCGATGTGCGGATCACGCTGCCTGAACTCGACGTGCGCGGTCAGGCCGTTGTGCTGATCGACGACGTGGCCAGCTCCGGCCGCACCCTGGCCGAAGCGGCGCGCCTGCTGCTGGCGGCTGGCGCGCGGTCCGTGGACGCCGCCGTGACCCACGCCCTGTTTGCCGACGATGCGCTGAGCTTCATGCAGCAGGCCGGCATCCGTCACGTGTGGAGCACCGACTGCATCGCCCACCCGAGCAACGCCGCGCCGATGGCCCCGCTGCTCGCCCAGGCCGTGCGCACCGTGCAACAGGCGCTGCGGCACAATACGGCCCCTCGTTGACCCCTGTGCTCCGCCCCCGGAGCTTGCTCACTATGGCCTTTGCCGACAACCTCAAGCAACTGCCCCCGGTCGCCCACCTCGCGGCCCTGGAACTGATCGACGCAGCCGGCCAGGTGGCCGCCCGCATCGAAAACAAGCCCGGTCAGGCCGGCTCGCTCGCGGTGTATGCCGCACTGGCCGCCAAGCACGGCAGCATCAATGTGGCCGCGGCCGAGGAAGGTCTCGAGATCTATGCCGAGCACACGGCCGACTCGCGTGCCAACCCGGGCAAGCACCCCAACATCGATCGCCTGCTGGCGGTGATCGCATCAGGCCAGGGCTACACCGCTCGCCTGATTCCGCAAGCGGCCTGAGCCCCCTGACCGACCTGCGCAGCCGGGGTGATCGGCTGCCAGGTGTCCGGTTCTGCACCCGCTCTCCCTTCGTGCTGTCGGTATAGTGAACCGACACAAGAACACGATTCGGGAGGGAGAGATGGCCGAGCGCATGCTTCGACAGTTGGCATGGATTGCCGTGCTGGCATCGCTGGCGGCCATTGCCGTCAGCCTTTGGGCCCAGCAACAAGCTGGGCGCCTGCAAGGCCCTCAGGCCCTGGCTGCCATGCCGGATGGCCAGGTCTGGCTGGGCGTCAACCAGGCGTTCTGGCAACTCGATACCGACGGTGCCGTGCTGGCGCGCGTTCCCATCACCTCGCTCGGTCTGCCGGATCGCCCGGCCGCCATCACGCCGGCGCCGGGTCAACGGCTGCTCGTCAGCCAGAACGGCAGCCCGGTGGTGCACTGGCTGGACACCGGCACGCGGCGTCTCAGCGAACGCACCGGCCTGCAATGGCCCGATCACCTCAAGGGGCTGCTGGATCACCCGATGACCCTGGCGGTCAGCCCGCTCGGATCGATTGCCGTGGCCACGGCAGGCGGCCACCGTGTGCTGGTGTTCGAGGCCGACGGGCGATTCCGCGGCGTCACCCCGCCCGGGCTGTACCGGTTCACCAACGGCCTGTGGTGGACGCCGTCCGCGTTGTGGACCACGGACACCAACCGATTCGCGCTGGTCGAGATCGACCCGCAGACCTTGCAGGAGCGTCAGCGTATCCCGTTGACGCAGAACGAGTCGGCAGCACGGTACCTCAGCTGGGCGGCGCCGGTTCCGCAGGCCGAGGGCGCCGTCCGGCCACTGGCCAGCGTCGCCCGGATGCGCAACGGCATGCAGATCGGGCGCGTCGTCCATGTCTGGCCGGATGGCAGCGAGCAGGCCCTGCCCTTGCCCGACGACGCAGAGCCTCAGGACCTGGCCTGGCGCCGCGACGCCTTGCTGGTGGTCGACGGCGCAACCTGGCGTGTGCGGCGATTCGGCCTCGACCGCACCGAGCTGAGCGACTTCGGCAACACCGACACCCGGGCGGAACTCGCGGCGCTGCTCACGCAGCGTCGGGGCTACGACCGGCTTCATCTCTGGGGCCTGCGCGGTGGCGTGCTCGGCCTCGCGTTGGCACTGGCCGCATTGGCCTGGCAGAAGCGACTGGCTCAATCGGCGCACGTGCGCAGCATGCACGTGCGACTGGCCACCCTGGGGACGCCGGTGCTGGCGGGCCCGGCGCTCGGGAAGGCGGCGCTGCGCGCCAGCTGGCCCTGGCTCATCCTGCCGGCATGGTTCGTGGTCTGGCGGGCGGTGCTGCATCACTGGCAAGCCAATATCCCGAGCAGCCCCGACATGGCGCGCCTGACCCTGTGGGCCGTGGCCATCGGCATGCTGGCCGGGCTGGTGGTTCTTCTGTACGCGGCGCAGCGCCAGATGAAGCGACTGGCGGAGGCCTCTTGGGCCGAAGGCCTGCTGAACGCATTGGCCGTGCGCTGGCTGCAAAGCGACGAAACCCTGGCGTCGATCCTGGAGCCCGGAGAACAAGTACGCGAGACCTTCATCCTGCAGCCGCTGGGCGGCCAGCGCTGGATGGTCCTGACGGATCGGCGCCTGTTGTGCTTCAAGGTGACCCTGGGCCGTCGCGTTCTGGAGCACCGCGTTGCCAGGGCGGACATCGTTCGCGCCAGCCTGCCCGCCGTTGCCAGCCTGCCTTTCTGGTCGCGCATGCTGCGTCAACCTGCGGATGACGGCTGGCTGCGACTGAGGCTGCGCGATGGCGCGGTTCTCGAGGGCACCGTGCGTTCGGCCATCACTGCGCGGCGTGTGGTGGCGCTGCTGCGCGTGCGTGCAGCCGCACCGCGGCGCACCGTTCCTGCACGCACCACCATGGGCACGCCCGTTCCTGCCGTTCTGGCCGCTCTGGCGTCGTTTGCCGTGCCCGGCAGCGCGCAGTGGCTGCAACGTCGAGCCGGCCTGGGCCTCGCCATGTTCCTTGTGGCCGCGGGCTGGGCCAGCGTTATCACCGTGCGCGCCAGCTGGGTGTGGTGGCACGGCTCGGCGGACATCGCCCCACGCATTCTGGTGCAGGCTTGGACCGCACAGCTCGGATGGAGCCTGTTTTGTGCCTGGGACGCGTGGTATGCGGCCCCTCGGCACAGCGCCGGGGTGGGCTCCTCGGCCCGGCCCGGCACTGCGTCAGGCTGAGATCAGCCCACCCACTTGCGGGCGTTGCGGAACATGCGCAGCCACGGGCTCGGAGCACTCTGGTCGCCGCTCTTCACGCTCATCGTGATGTTGCGGAACCCGCGCTCCGGGTGCGGAATCATGGCCTTGACGCGGCCATCGGCCGTCGTCACCGCGGTCAGGCCTTCGGGCGAGCCGTTCGGGTTGAACGGGTACACCTCGGTCGGCGCACCGGCGTTGTCCACGTAGCGCAGCGCGCGGTGCACCTTGGCCTGGTCGCCACGCTGGGCGAAGTTGGCAAAGCCTTCCCCGTGCGACACGGCGATCGGCATGCGGCTGCCGGCCATGCCCTGGAAGAACAGCGACGGGCTCTCCAGCACCTCGACCAGGCTCAGGCGCGCTTCGAAGCGCGTGCTCTGGTTGTGGGTGAACTTCGGCCAGTCCTGCGCACCAGGGATGATCGGGCTCAGGGCGGCCAGCATCTGGCAGCCGTTGCACACGCCCAGCGCGAAGGTGTCGGTGCGGCCGAAGAAGGCCGCGAACTGCTCGGCCAGCTGCGGGTTGAACATGATGGAGCGGGCCCAGCCTTCACCGGCACCCAGCGTGTCGCCGTAGCTGAAGCCGCCGCACGCCACAAAGCCCTGGAACTGGTCCAGACGGGCGCGGCCGGCCTGCAGGTCGCTCATGTGCACGTCGAAGGTGTCGAAGCCGCCCTGGTGCATGGCGTAGGCCATTTCCACGTGCGAGTTCACGCCCTGCTCGCGCAGGATGGCAACCTTCGGGCGCGCCTTGTGGATGAAGGGCGCGGCCACATCGTCCAGCGGATCGAAGGTGAGGTGCAGGCTCATGCCCGGATCGGCCGGTGCCCCCACGGCGGCGTGTTCGCTGTCGGCACAGGCCGGGTTGTCGCGCAGCTGGGCAATGCGCCAGCTCACCTCGTCCCAGGTCTTGTGCAGCTGCTCCAGCGGGGCCGTCAGCACCGCCTTGGCGTCGCGCCACACTTGCACTTCCTGCGCGGCCTGGCCCTTCAGGTTGGGCTTGCCGATCACATGGGTGTGCTTGCTCAGTCCGTGGGCACGCAGCACCTGCAGCACGGCGTCACGCTCGGCGGTGCGCACCTGCAGCACCACGCCGAGTTCTTCGTTGAACAGCGCCTTGAGCGTCAGCTCGTTGCGGCGCTCGCCCACCTGGCCGGCCCAGTTCTTCGAGTCACCGAAGTCGGCGCGGCTGTCGTCGATGCCGGCGCTTTCCGTCACCAGCATGTCGACGTTGATGCTCACGCCCGTGTGGCCGGCAAAGGCCATCTCGCACACGGTCGCCCACAGGCCGCCGTCACCCCGGTCGTGGTAGGCCAGCAGCTTGCCATCGGCGCGCAGGGCGTTCACCGCATTCACCGTGGCCTTGAGCAGCTCGGGGTTGTCGACGTCCGGCACCTCGTTGCCGAACTGGTTCAGCACCTGGGCCAGCATCGAGCCGCCCATGCGCTTCTTGCCTTCGCCCAGATCCACCAGGATCAGGGTGGTGTCCAGCGGCTGGCCGTTTTCCTGCGTCACCAGCTGCGGCGTCAGCGTGCCGCGCACATCTGCGATCGACGCGAACGCGGTCACGATCAGCGACACAGGCGCCGTCACCTGCTTGGTGGCCCCGTTGTCGCTCCACTTGGTGCGCATCGACAGCGAGTCCTTGCCCACCGGGATGGAAATGCCCAACGCGGGACACAGCTCCAGGCCCACGGCCTTCACGGTGTCGTACAGCGCGGCGTCTTCGCCCTTTTCACCGCAGGCCGCCATCCAGTTGGCCGACAGCTTCACGCGCGGCAGGTCGAACGGCGCAGCCAGCAGGTTGGTGATCGCCTCACCCACGGCCATGCGGCCGGATGCGGGCGCGTTGACTGACGCCAGCGGCGTGCGCTCCCCCATGGCCATCGCTTCGCCGGCAAAGCCCTTGAAGTCGGCCAGGGTCACGGCCACGTCGGCCACGGGCACCTGCCACGGGCCGACCATCTGGTCGCGGTGGTTCAGGCCACCCACCGTACGGTCACCGATGGTGATCAAAAAGCGCTTGCTGGCCACGGTCGGATGGCGCAGCACGTCCATCGCCACCTGCTCCAGCTGCACGCCGGTCAGGTCCAGCTTGCCGCCGTCCCACTGCACGCGTTCAACGACGCGGTGCATCTTGGGCGGCTTGCCCAGCAGCACCTCCATCGGCATGTCCACGGCCTTGTCGGCCTGCGGTTGCGTTGTGTCTTCGAGGATCAGTTCCAGCGCTTCGGTCGCGGTGCCGATCACGCCGAACGGGCAGCGCTCGCGCTCGCACATCGCCGTGAAGATGGGCAGGCTTTCCGGGGCGATGGCCAGGACGTAGCGCTCCTGGCTCTCGTTGCACCAGATTTCCTTGGGTGCCAGACCGCTTTCCTCCAAGGGCACCTTGCGCAGGTCGAAGGTGGCACCCATGCCGGCGCCATCCACCAGCTCCGGGAAGGCATTGGAGATGCCCCCGGCGCCCACGTCATGGATGGC
>JAJUHM010000068.1 GCA_029279925.1 Aquabacterium olei | reverse complement strand
GGTAGCCGCTGATGAAGCCCGCTGTGCGCAGGCCGGCCTGGGTGTCGCGGGTGTGCTGGAGGATGGGGAGGCGCACCAGCGCCTGGATGCCGCTCATGAACGCGGGGCCGCGTTCCAGCGTGTACTTGTCGTCGAGCGACAGGGTCGACAGTGCGCGCAGCACGTCGGCCGGCAGCGGTGCGTTCATCGCAGGCCTCCTGGGTGAGGAAGGACATCAGCGGGTCGGCCACCTTGTGGGCGGCCACCCCGGACGAAAACCGGGCAGACGCGTCCAGTGTAGGCCGCACGCCCGCCGGGAAACTCAGCACTTACACCGATGCAGGGCGGGACCGGGACGCGAGGCGCAGCGCGCACGGGTTTTAGACCGCACTCCCCGCCGCCCTTTACCGGATGGGCGACACTGCCGTGAGCGTGCCCTGCGGGGCGCGGCTGCCGTCCTTCACGTCCTTTTCCACCCGACACACCACCATGCAATACCGTCCGCTGGGCCGCACCGGCCTGAAGGTCAGCGTCATCGCGCTGGGCACCATGACCTGGGGCGAACAGAACACCGAAGCCGAGGCGCACGCACAGATGGATGTCGCACTCGACGCCGGTGTCAATTTCGTCGACACGGCCGAGATGTATCCGGTGCCGCCCCGCGCCGAAACCCAGGGGCGCACCGAGCAGTACATCGGAACCTGGCTGAAGAAGACCGGCCGCCGCAATGACATCGTGCTGGCGACCAAGGCCACGGGTCCAAGCCGCCAGGCGGGGCGTCCTTCGCATGTGCGCGGCGGCCAGCTCAACTTCACGCGGGCCAACCTGGAAGAGGCCGTCAACCAGAGCCTGAAACGGCTGCAGACCGACCACATCGACCTGTATCAGCTGCACTGGCCCGACCGCACCGCGCCGATCTTCGGACAACGCAGCTATGTGCACAGGCCGGACGAAGACACCGTGCCGATCGAGGAGACGCTCGAGGCGCTCCAAGGCCTGATCCAGGCGGGCAAGATCCGGCACTTCGGGGTGTCAAACGAGACACCGTGGGGCCTGAGCCGCTTCCTGACGCTGGCCGACTACAAGGGCCTGCCGCGCGCCGCCAGCATCCAGAACGTCTACAGCCTGGTGAACCGGCATTTCGAGCTGGGGCTGTCCGAGATCGCGCTGCGCGAGGAATGCGGGCTGCTGGCCTATTCCCCGCTGGCCTTCGGCGTGCTGACCGGCAAGTACCTGAACGGTGCCAAACCCGAGGGAGCCCGCCTGACGCTGTTCGACCGCTTCACGCGCTACAACGACCCCAACATCGAAGCCGCTGCGGCCGCGTATGTGGCCCTGTTCCGCGAACACGGGCTGGATCCGGCCCAGGCCGCGCTGGCCTACGTCAACAGCCGGGACTTCGTGACCGCCAACATCATCGGTGCGACCACGATGGCGCAGTTGCAGAGCAACATCGCAAGCATCGACCTGGTCCTGCCTCCCGAGGTGCTGGAAGGCATCGAACGCATCCAGGCGCGTTGGCCGAACCCGAGCGCCTGATCGGAGCCGGCGTTCAGCAGCCGGCCGGGGGCTTGCGTCCCAGTCCCAGCCGCTCGGGCGAAAGGTAGGCCTGGCGATACTGTTCGAACGGCATGGTGTCCGCCGCTTCGATGCGGGCCTGTTCGGCCAGCGAGGCCTGGGCTTCGACCGTCAGCGCCTCGGCCAGTTCGGCAGACAGCGGCTCGGCCAGCAGCGCGGCCTGGGCCTGGGCGGACAAGGTCGACATCAAGGCAACGTGGTCGCCGCCTGCGTCGGCCATGGCCTGGAGCACGCGGGCCGATGGCAGCGTGTCCGGCTGGGCCAGCTGACTCAGGGCGGCCTGCAACACGCGTTGATGCGCGTTGCCGCCGTGCACGGCATCCAGGCGCTGCGCGATCGGCTCGCAGGCCTGCAACACCTCGGCGGCCCAGTCCATCAGCGGGATCTGCTCCTCGCCCCGGGTCAGACACAGGCCGGGCTCGCGTCCGCGTGAGGCCGTGAGCTGCTGGTTGCGGCCCAGCGCAGCAATCTCCTGCGGCGTGTCGGGCGGGCTGTCGCTCAACAGGCAGTGCAGCAGGAAGAGGTCGAGCAGGCGCATGGTGTCGGCGTCGATGCCGACCGGCAGGAAGGGATTGAGGTCCATGCAGCGCACCTCGACATACTCGACCCCCCGCTCGCGCAGCGCATGCAGCGGACGCTCGCCCGGGAAGATCACGCGCTTGGGCCGGATGGCGCTGTAGAACTCGTTCTCGATCTGCAGCAACGAGGTGCTGAGCTGACGGTAGCCTCCGCGCCCATCGTGGATGCCGATCGCTTCGTAGGCAGGATAGGGCCGCACCAGCGCGTCGTGCAGCGAGGCGGTGTAGCGGTCCAGGCAGTTGTAGCTCACGCACAGGGCGCTCTGCGCGTCGCTCTGGTAGCCCAGCCGGCCCATGCGCAGCGACGTGGCATACGGCAGGCCATGGGTGTGCGCGCCCAACGGCTGCAGGCCATGGTCCAGCCCCTCCACAAAGGCCGATGGCACCGCGGGTGACGCCCCGAACAGCGTCAGCAGCACAAAGGCGTGCCGCCGGAAGTTGCGGATCAGCGCAAAGTACGCGTCGCTGTCGAGCCCCGGGAAGGACCAGTTGTAGTGGATGCCGGAAATCGTCTGCATGCGCGGACCGTAGCGGTGTGCCAGGCCGATCCGGTAGACCGTCTTGGCTTGCCCCACGTTCGACGTGCCGTACTGGCCGATGGGAATCTCGGCGTCGGCAGGCAGCACGCTGGGCATGCTGGCAGACCACATGAGCTCGCCCGCGGGCTGCAGGGCCTGGTGCACGAAGCGGTGCACCTCAGCCAACTGCGCCACGCAGTCTTCCGCCGAGGGATGCACACCGGTCACAAGCTCGAGCTGGGATTCGCTGAAGTCGGTCGTGATGTGCGGATGCGTCAGCGCGGAGCCCAGCGCCGCGGGATGCGGCGTGTGAACCAGCTGCCCCTGAAGATCGGTGCGCAGGCCTTCTTTCTCGACGCCGCGACGCATGCCCTGCAATTGGGCATCGGTCAGGTTCTTCAGGCGGTCCGTCAGGCTGGACAAAAGCGGTCTCCTCAGGTCATCCGGGCCCGCGAAGGTACCAGAAGCCGGTGAACCCTGCTTGTCAGGCCGCGCCGCGCCCTTGCGCGCGATCAGGAACCCTCAGCGCGGCGCCACGATGGCCGTCAGCGCGTCCAGGAGGGCTGACACCTGTTCGGGCGTGCCCACCGTGATCCGCAGGAAATCGGCGATGCGCGGCTTGTTGAACTGCCGCACAAGGATGCGCCGCTGCCGCAGCGCCGCCAGCAAGGCCGGCCCGGTGTGCCCCGGATGTCGGGCGAACACGAAGTTGGCCTGTGAAGGCAGGACCTCGAAGCCCAGGTCACGCAGCCCCTGGCTCAGGATGCCGCGTGCGCCCATCACCTGCCGGCGCGTGTGCTCGAACCAGGCCTCGTCCTGCAACGCGGCCACCGCACCGGCCTGGGCCAGACGGTCGAGCGGGTAAGAGTTGAAACAGCCCTTGATGCGCTCGAGCGCCTCGATGAGTTCGGGCTGTCCCATGGCAAAACCCACCCGCAAGCCCGCCAGCGCACGCGACTTCGACAAGGTCTGCACCACGAGCACATTCGGGTACTCGGCGATCAGCGACACGGCCGATTCGGCACCGAAGTCGACATAGGCCTCGTCCACCACCAGCACGGATTGCGGATTGGCGTCCAGCACGGCCCGGATGCCGTCCAGCGACAGCGCACGGCCCGTCGGCGCATTGGGGTTGGCCAGCACGATGCCGCCGTTGGGCTGACGGTAATCGGCCGGGTCGACCGAGAAATCGTCCTTCAGCGGCACAGGCTGCAAGGCGATGTCGAACAGCTGGGCATAGACCGGATAGAAGCTGTAGCCGACGTCGGGCGTCAGCACGGGCCGATCGTGTTTCAGCAGGGCCCGGAACACGTGGGCCAGCACCTCGTCCGAGCCGTTGCCGACGAAAACGTGGGCAGGCGTCAGGCCGTGCCGCTCGGCCAGCACGGTCTTGAGTTCGCGGGCATCCGGGTCGGGATACAGCCTGAGCGCATCGGTGGCCGCCGCCTGGATGGCGGCGATGGCCCGGGGTGACGGCCCATGGGGATGCTCGTTGGTGTTGAGCTTGATCAGGCCGGGGATCTGGGGCTGCTCGCCCGGTGTGTAGGGGCTGAGCTCGGCCACACCGGTGCTCCAGAACGGAGAGGCGCCGGGCATGCGGGAGAGGGCTGCGGTCATGGCAAGACGGATCGGTCCAATCCCACATGATAGGCCCGCATGGCAGGGAATCGTCTGCGACAATCTCGCCTCTGACGTCCTCGCCTTCCCTCCGGAGTTCCGCTTGATCGTTCGCCCCCGTCCCAACTGGCTGCGCATGCTCTTTGTCTGGCGCGGTTCCATCATCATGCGGATCCTGCCCCAGCTGTTGGTGGTCACGGCCATCTCGATCGCGGTGGTTACGTTCCATGGCGAGCTGCTGCACTG
Organism: Aquabacterium olei; assembly: GCA_029279925.1. GTDB lineage: Bacteria > Pseudomonadota > Gammaproteobacteria > Burkholderiales > Burkholderiaceae_C > Aquabacterium > Aquabacterium olei_A. Next base: position 7,837 of record JAJUHM010000068.1, on the reverse strand, counting down.
GAAGGTCACGCTGACCACGGTGCCGTTCTCGCTGGTGGGCGTGGCGCTCGCCATCTTTTTGGGCTTTCGCAACAGCGCCAGCTACGACCGCTACTGGGAGGCGCGCAAGCTGTGGGGCAAGCTGCTGGTCGACAGCCGGGGCTTCACACGCCAGTTGATCACGACGGGCGTGAAGGACCCGCTCCCGCTGGCGCGCGCCGTGGCCGGCTTCGTGCATGCCACGCGCCACCACCTGCGTCGCACCGATGCGCAAGCCGACATGACGCGCTTGCTGCCTACCGCCTTGTGCGCGCGGCTGGAGGGACGTCGTACGCCGGCCATGCAGATCCTCGCGTGGCTGGCAGAACAGGTGGCCGAACGGCATCGACTCGGACAGATCGACAGCGTGCAGGCCATGGCCCTGGACCACAGCCTGGGCGGGCTCAATGACGCCTTCGGTGGCTGCGAGCGGATCGCGTTCACGCCCCTGCCCTTCACCTACTCGGTGATCCTGCACCGCACGGTCTACCTGTATTGCCTGATGCTGCCCTTCGGCCTGCTGGACGCCATCGGCTTCATGACCCCGCTGATGGTGGCCTTCGTGGCCTACACCTTCTTCGCCATCGAAGCCCTGAGCGACGAGATCGAGGACCCCTTCGGCCTGGAGCCCAACGACCTGCCGATCCATGCGCTGTCCAACGGCATCGAGGCTTCGGTGCTCGAGCTGCTGGGCGAGACCGACCTGCCGCCGGTGATCGAGCCCATCGACCACGTGCTGCGCTGACGCGCAAGCACATCAGGCTGCGAGTTTGCTCAGCGCCGCGCGTGTGGTGCGCTTGACCTCGTACATGGCCTGGTCCGCGCGATCCAGCAGTTCCTCGACGGTGGTTTCGGCACCAGGCGAGTAAATCTGCATCCCGATGCTGGCCGAGACAGGAATGTCATGGCCATCGAGCTCCAGCGGCGCGCTCAGGCGCTCGTCCAGCAACGTGATCAGCTCTTCATCGACCATCGGGGTGTAGAGCCCCTCGAACAGCACGATGAACTCGTCACCAGCCAGACGCGCGACCATGTCGGTGTCGCGCACGCTGGCCTGCAACCGTGTGGCGAAGGCGCACAGCACGCGGTCACCCATTTCATGGCCCAGCGTGTCGTTGATCTGCTTGAAGCCGTCCAGGTCCAGGAAGATCACGGCCATGTGCTGCTCGCTGCGGTCGGCGCGGGCCATGGCCTTCGGCATCTCCGTCAGCAGCTCGCGGCGGTTGGGCAGACCGGTCAAGGGGTCGCGGCGGGCCTGTTCTTCCAGCGAACGCTGCAGCGCCACACGCTCGGAGATGTCGTGCAGGAAGGCGCAGTACAGCGTCCGTCCTTCGCATGGAACGGCGCCCAGGCTCACCTCCACCGGCAAGGTGCGGCCCTCGCGGGTCACGGCCGTCAGTTCGACACGGCGGTTCACCTGCCCGCTGCCCTCGACCCCGAGCGCGGTGCGAGACAGGCTCATCTGGTGAGCGCCCCGCATCTCGTCCGGGATGATGGTGTGGTGGATGGGCAGGCCGAGGGCCTCCTCGCGGGTCCAGCCGAACAGCTGCTCGGCCTTCTGGTTCCACTCGCAGATGATGCCCCGCTCGTCGATGGCGATGTAGGCATCGTTGGCATGCTCGAGCACCGCGCGCATCTGGGCCTCGCTGGCGAGCAAGGCCGCCGTGCTGGCCTGCAGCGCCCGCGTGCGCTCGGCCACCTTGTCTTCCAGGGTGAGCCGCAGGGCATGCAGCGCCAGCTCGGCCTCCTTGCGAGCCTGGATGTTCTCCACCACGGCGATGAAATGACTGGGATGCCCGGCATCGTCACGGGCCAGGGACACCCGGATGTTGACCCAGACCGCATGGCCTTGGGCATGGCGATATCGCTTTTCGAGGGTATAGGCAGCCCTCTGGCCCGTCAGGAGTTCGGCGGCCAGCGAAAGATGGGCCTCCATGTCTTCCTGCACAGTGATGTCCCGGAAGGTGAGATGAAGCAACTCGGAAGGCGCATAGCCAACGATGTCGGCCAGCGCTTCGTTCACCTGCAGCCAGCGTCCGTCCAGCCCGAGCAATGCCATCCCCACCGCCGCATGCTCGAACACACTGCGGAAGCGCTCACGTGTGTGAACGAGCGCGGCACGGGCGGCGCGCGATGTGTCATGGGCGTCCCGCATGGCCTCGCGCAGATGCAACTCGCGGTTGACCAGGGCAGCCAGATCACGCAGGGTGTCGCGATCTTCTGCAGAAAAGGCCCGAGGCCGGGTGTCGATCACGCACAACGATCCCAGCTGCACCCCTTCGATGGACGTCAGGGGCACGCCGGCATAGAAGCGCACGTGGGGTGCCCCGGTCACCAGGGGGTTGTCCAGGAAGCGGGCGTCCGCCTGGGCGTCGTGCACCACAAAGGCGTCGGTGCCGTGGATGACATGGGCGCAGAAGGCCCAGTCACGCGGCGTCTCACGCACCGGCAGCCCGACCATCGACTTGAACCACTGCCGATCTTCGTCGATGAGCGACACTGCGCTGATCGGCGTCCGAAGCAGCCTGCTCGCCAGACGGGTGATGCGGTCGAACACCTCTTCCGGCTCGCTGTCCAGAATCTCCAGTCTCTTGAGGACCGCCAGACGCGCATCCTCATCCAGCGATTTCGGCGCCTTCAGCATCCTTCTTCTCCTTCCTTGATCCGCTTCACTTGCGGCTGAGCGGCTTCGCGCCGCCGCATCGTGACGACCACCGACTGCAGGGCCGCTGTCAGGGCAGCCCAGGGTTGAACCGGCGGGCGGCCTTCGTGCGCGGTCTCACCAAACACCAGAATGCGTGCCGGTGGCACCTGCCGCCTGAAATGGCGCAGCAAGGCAGGTGAGGCGTCTGCATGGCCGTCTTCCATCACCACCACAGCCACACCGTGGGCCATGGCCTGCAAGGCCGCATCCGAGGCACTGGACGCATTCAGCAACCCCCCAGTCGGGCACACACTGCGCCAGGCCTGGGCCACATCGACCCGACGCGCCGCGTCGCTGACCAGCATCAACAATGCGCTTGCCATCTCAGTGCACTCGGTTGGCCAGGTCGGGTGCAACCACCACCTCGATCCAGGGCGTGCGCCCGGCCAGAATCGGAGCCAGGGCGTCGGCGCCCAGCGGACGCGCAAAGAAGTAGCCCTGAGCCTGTTCGCAGCCCAGCTCCAGCAGCACCTGAACCTGCTCGAACGTTTCCACCCCCTCGGCCACGCACTGCATGCCGAATCGGTGGGCCAGGTTGATCACGGTGGCCACCACATGCCGGGTCCTGTCGTCACCCACCAGGTCTGCCACGAAACTGCGGTCGATCTTGATGCCATGGACCGGCAGACGCCGCATGTAGGCCAGCGATGAGTACCCGGTTCCGAAGTCGTCGATCGACAGGGTCACGCCCAGGCGCCGCAGCCCCTGCAGCGTGGTGACGGCGGCCTCGAAGTCCTCGAGCAGGACCGACTCGGTCAACTCGAGCTCGATGAGGTGGGGCGGCACACGATGGCGCGCGAGCGCAGCCTCCACCCGGGCCACCACATCCGGGCGCTTGAACTGCGCAGCAGAAAAGTTCACAGCCACGGGCAGCAGCACGAGGTGGCCTTCATGCCACCGCGCCAGGCTGCGCAGCACGCTTTCCAGCACGCGGTCGCCCAGCTCGGCGATGAGGCCGTGTCGCTCGGCCAGTGGAATGAACACACTGGGCGGCACGGCCTGTCCATCCGGGCCGGTCCAGCGACACAGGGCTTCGAGGCCCACGGGCGCGCTGGTGCCGAGGTTGACCTTGGGCTGGAAGACCACATCCAGCCGTCCCGCGACGATGTCTTCGCGCAGGGCGCGGGTCAGCTGGCGCTCCGCCTCCAGCCCTTCATAGTGCTGCATGCCGCAGTTCGCCACGCCGGGGGCCTGCCTGGCCGCAGACGCCTGCAGCAAGGCGTCCGCCGCACCCGGCTCGAATCCGGTCTGGTTGGCGGCCTGACGTGCCGACCTGGGCAGCACGGCCAGGCCCACCGACACGCGCAGGTCCACCGAGCGGCCTGAGTCCAGCTGGTAGCGCGTGGCCACCGCCAGGCGCATCTGGTCTGCCATGCGGTGCACCTCGTCTCGCGGGCGGTCCTCGCCGTCCACGCTGCCGATGGCCCAGGCCAGGGCAAACTCGTCCGAACCCACACGGCCCACGACACACTCGGCGCCTGACAGGGCCGCGGCCTGGGTGCATCGGTGCGCGACCTGGCGCAGCAAGCCATCGCCACAGTACAGGCCATGGTGCTCATTGATGTCGGTGAAGCCCGTGATGTCGAGCGCCATGAAGGCCAGCGGACCGGTTCCCGCATGCAGACGCTGGGCCGCTTTGATGAAGGCATGCCGTCCCAGCACCCCAGTGACGGCGTCGATGCCGCCGTAGTCCTCACCCTGCGCCTCGGCGAGCTGGGACGAGGCCAGCCCACTGTAGACGCCCAGGAAATGCGTCACTTCGCCATCTGCCTGCTGGAGGGCGGAAATGCTCAACCACTCGCGGAACAAGCGACCGTCCTTGCGCCGGTTCCAGATCTCGCCCTGCCAACGCCCTTCCTGCAGCAGCGCCGTCCACATGCGACGGTAGAAATCGCTGCTCTGCATCCGGGAGTGCATCACCGTTGGCTGCTTGCCGCGGAGCTCCGACAGCGTGTAACCCGTGGCCTGCTCGAAAGCGGGGTTGACGTGACAGATCTGGCCCGTGGTGTCGGTGATGACCATGGGCGAGAGCGTGCGGTGAAAGGCCTCGTGCAGCAGGCGGGAGCCCAGCTCGAAAACCGAGCCCGGTGACGAGGCAGGCGCAAGGTGGACAGTCAACAAAGATCCCCAGTGGTCGATGGAGGCCACTGTAGGAAGACCGCCGATAACGCGCTGTCGGGAGTTCTTGACCGTCGCTGTCAGGAAGTGCAGACAACGCGCAAGACGCGGCTCAGACCGTGTCGTCCTTCACGAGTCCGACCCGCAGTGCCCAACGCACCAGGCCGGTGACATCGCCAACGCCGATCTTGGCCATCAGGCGGCTGCGATAGGTGTCGACCGTCTTGGGCGACAGGTGAAGGGCCTCGCCGATGGCCGCGCTGGACTGCCCGTTGACCACCAGGATGGCGATCTGGCGCTCGCGGCTGGACAGCATCGCCAGGGGGTCTGGCGCCGCATCCGGCGCGGCCGCCCGCAACGCGATGTCGGCCACATCGTGGGCCAGATGGCGCCGCCCGTGCGTGACGTTCTGGATGGCGTCCAGCACCTCGCGTGCCGACGACCCCTTCAGCACATAGCCGGCGGCCCCCAGCCGCAAGGCCTCCGAAATATGCTGAGGCTGGGGCGACATCGTCAGCACGATGGCGCGCGCACCCGGCGCACGCCGAGGTAACTCACCGAGCACCGCCATGCCCGATTCCCCACCCAGATGCAAGTCCAGCAAGATGACGTCGGGCTGCAGCCGCTGGATGTCGGACAAGGCCGCAGCGGGTTGGTCCGCTTCCCCCACCACCTCGTGGCCACTGGCCTCCAGCACGGCGCGCATGCCGTCGCGCACCAGGGCATGGTCGTCCACCAGATAGATACGGCTCATTGGCCGGCCTCCCATTGCAATGCCACCTGCGTGCCTCCGCCTTCACGTGGGCCGAGCGTCAGAACGGCGTGGATCGCCAGGGCGCGCTCGCGCATGCCGACCAGTCCCAGGTGGCCGGGACGGCCCATGGCCACCTCGGCGGGCAGACCGCCGCCATCGTCCATCACGCTGAGGTTCAGGGCCTCGGCATGCCCGGACAGGGTGATCTGGATGCTGCGCGCGGCCGCGTGCTGAAGGGCATTGGTCAACGCTTCACGCGCGATCATGAACGCTGCGTACTCGACATCGGCAGGCCAGCGCTGACCGGCATCCTGCAACTCCACGTCGAACACCAGCGCCACGCGGCCCCTGTCCCGGCCGTGCAACTGCACCTCGTTGTCGAGCGCGGCCACCAGACCCTGGTCCTCGAGCAGCGGCGGGCGCAGGTCCACCAGGGCCTCGCGCACCTCGGCCAGGGCAAGCTGCGACAGCCGATCGATCTTGCCCAGGCGCTCGCCCAGGTCCGACTTATCGCCATACCGCACGGACAGGGCCTCGCACGACAGCCTGAGCGCCGTCAGCGATTGCCCCAGCCGATCGTGCAGCAGTTGCGCCAGGCGACGGGTCGTCGCGCGCTCCTGGTCCATCAGCTGGTGGGTCAGTTCCGACAGCTCGAGCTGGTACTGGATCTGGGCACGCTCGGCACGCACGCGCTCGGTCACATCGCGCAGCATGGCCGTCTGCACGCGGCGGCCCTGCACCGTGGTCTGCGAAATGGAGGCTTCGAGCACCAGCTCCTCGCCGTCGCTGCGCAGGCCGGCCCCCCGTCCCACCCCCATGGCGCGACGACTGACCCGAGAAGCAGCGAAGCGCTCCATCTCGCCGTGGTGCGCCGATCGCACCCGCTCCGGGATCAGGCGGTCCAGTGGCTGCGCCAGCATCTCGGTGGCGGCCACGCCGAAAATGCGCTCGGCAGCCGGGTTGAACAGCACAATGCGCCCGCCCTCGTCGGTGCTGATGACCGCGTCGCTCGAAGCCTGGATGACCGCCGCCAGGGTCTCGGTCTGCTCCAGCAGCCGTTGATTGGCCTGGCGTTCGGCCGTGAGGTCGCGCACCTGTGCCAGCAGCCCGGCTGCGTGTCCTTCTGCGTCGTGCAGCCGGCTGACCGTCCACGCCCCCCACACTTCACGGCCCGCCAGCGTCTGGACAGGCGCATCGAAACTCCAGGGGCCGACGTCGCTCGCCGCCATCCCGGGCCAGCGCGCGCCACCGTCGGGCCACTGCAGCAAGGCGTCAAACGGCTGGCCGGCCGCGCTGGCGTCCCAGCCGAACACCGCCGCAGCCTGACTGTTCCAGTAGACCAGCCGGCCGTCCTCGCCCACCAGAAAAATGGGCGCGGGCATCTGATCGAGCATGTGCCCCAGGCGCTGCGCGTCGGCCAGCAGGCGCAACAGCAATTGCTCGCCCGGGCTGCGATCGGCCGCCGGCACCGCGCGCCGCACCAGTTGCTGCAGCACATCACGGATCTGGTCGACCGGCAGATGCTCGGGCTGCGAAGGCAGGTGGGCGGCCACCGCATCGAGCATGTCGGCATAAGGCCGGGCCAGCCGCCGCGAGAGCCAGGCGCCCGCCCCGCCGATCAACAACGCCGACACCGCGCCCCAGAACAACACATAGCGCTGCAGCGTATGCGCCGGCGCCAGGGCTGCATCGAGCGGCTGCGTGGCCAGCACGCTCCAGCCGGACTGCAACCCCAGGCCGGTGGCGCCCACTGCGACGTGGGCCGCCATGAAGCGCCGCCGGCCATCGTCCTGCACGGGGGTGGCCGGCGCATCATGCGAAGGCCGAACAGCCGGCCAGTGCCCCAAAGGCAAGGGGGCGTACCCCATGACGACATCCCGCCCCTGGTTGACGATGGCCAACTCCATGGCACGGCGTCCGTCCGGCGGCCCCAGCACATCCTCGCGCAGCAGCGCAAACGCCTTGGCGTCGAAATGGCTGGCCAGCACGGCCCATACACGCCCCTGTGCATCGCGAACGGGCACCGCCATGTCCGCCACCTCGGCCGGCACCGCCTCCCCGGCGGCCTCCAGCAGCGGCTTCAAGACGACCGGCGGATGGAAACTGCCAAACCAGGGCGCCAGACGGCCCTCGGCAAACACCGGCCGGTGGGCAATCGACTCGCCCTCCAGCAGCCCGTCGGAGCCAGCCAGCACCGTCCACCGAGTCGCCATCACGTGTCCATCACCGCCCTTGGCAGCCTG
>JAJUHM010000067.1 GCA_029279925.1 Aquabacterium olei | reverse complement strand
GATGACCGAGGCCACGCGGCCTGCGGGCCGCGGCAAGGTGGAAGGGGGTGTCTGCGGATCCATGCCACGCCGGGGCAAGCGGCATGCCCGGGCCGGGCGCGAGGCTTGCCGACAAGGGCCGTCATCTCACCCGGAGTTCTGCATGGCTTCCGCCCCTGTCCTGCCCACCGCCGTCCAGCGCGCCCTGCGCTGGCTGCCCGCGCCGATGCAACCGCCCTTGGCCCTGATGATCCGCGCAGGCATACGCTGGATCGACGATGGGGGACCGCAACTGGGCGCCGCCCTGGCCTTCTACACGATGTTTGCCATGGCGCCCTTGCTGCTCATTGCCATCTCGGTGGCCGGGGCTGTGTTCGGGGTCGACGCCGCCCGCGGACAGATCGTGCAGGAGATCCAGGGCGTCGTCGGCAAGGAAGCGGCGCGCAGCATCGAGGCGATGATCGAATCCGCGTGGCGACACCCGGACGGGCTGCGCGCCGCCGGCATCGGGGTGCTGACCTTGCTGGTCGGGGCCACGGGCGTGTTCACCGAACTGCGTCGGGCCCTCAACCGCATCATGCACGTGACCCCCGACCCGTCGGCCCTGAGCACCCTGGTCAAAGCCCGACTCACCGGGCTGGCGCTGGTGCTGGGATTCGGCTTCCTGTCCATCGTGTCGCTGCTCCTGAGCGCTTCGCTGCAGGCCTTCAGCGCCATGGTGCCCATGGAGGCCCTGGGCGTGGTGCTGCGTGTGCTGGAATTGCTGCTGTCGACGGCCGTGCTCGGCCTTGCCTTTGGCGCACTGCTGAGGTGGGTCCCGGACCGTCCGCCGCGCTGGGGCGCCGTGTGGGCTGGCTCGATCAGTTGCGCCCTGATGTTCGGACTGGGCAAGTACCTGATCGGCCTGTATCTGTCGCGGGCCAGCGTCGCATCCAGCTACGGTGCGGCGGGCTCCTTCGTCGTGGTCATGCTCTGGGTGTACTACACCGGGCAGATCCTGCTGTATGGTGCGGCCGTCACCGCAGACTGCAGCGAGGCGCGAGACCCGGAGGGCCCTGCCGCGATCGCAGCATGAGCCCCCCGGACAGGACCGTCAGTTCTTGTCCGTCGCGGACCGGACCACGATGTTGTTGCGCACGTTCTTCACGTCCGGCGTGCTCTGAGCGATCTGGCCCGCACGGGCCTTCTCGTCCTGGTTGGACGCAAAGCCCGACAACTGCACCTCGCCCTTCAAGGTCTCGACGCTGATGCGCATGGCGCTGACCTGCTTGTCCTCGGCGAACTTCGCCTTCACGCGGGCCGTGATGGTGGCATCGTCAACGTACTGACCCATGGTGCTCTGGCCACTGGTGACAGCACAGGCGCCAAGCGAGAAAACGGATGCCATGGCCAGGGCCGTGGCGGCAAGCAATTTATTCATGGTGAGCTCCTTGTTGATAGAGAAAACGCGGCGCGCCGGGTCCGTATCGATCAGACTGACGCCTGCCCTTTCGACAGGGCAAGCAGTGCGCCCGCCCCCCGCAAGAAGGGGGGTCGGGGTCAGCCCGAGGCCGCCTTCCCTGCCTCACCCGGCATGACGGCGCTGACCCGTCGCGTGTCCCCGCTGCGTTGGGCCAGCTTCCTGAGCAACTGCGCGGTGGCGGTCACGCTGTGATCCAGCGAGAACTGGCTCACGATCCGATCCCGTGCCATCTTGCCGACCCGATCAGACAGCGCACGGTCGCGCACCAGGCTCACGATCTGAGCGCCCATCGCATCATGGTCGCCGTCTCCCACCAGCCAGCCGCTCAATCCGGGCTGGATCAGATCCGGCACCCCTCCCACACGCGTGGCGACCACGGGCAGCCCGCAGGACATGGCTTCCAGAAGGGCCAGCGGCATTGCCTCCGAGCGGGATGCCGACACCACGATGTCCAGCTCGGCGTAGACCGAAGCCATGTCCTGGCGGAGGCCGGCGAAGTGCACACGGGACGCCAGCCCCAAACGCGCAACCAGCTCCTGCAGGTCGGCACGAAGCGGTCCTTCCCCGACCAGCACGAAGTGCACATCGGGCGCCGCCCCGTGCGCGGCCAATGCCGCCCGCAGGAACACATCGGGCCCCTTCTCGGGGGACAGCCGACCGATCTGGCCCACCAGTACGGCGTCTTCGGGAATGCCCAGGCCCTGACGCAAAGGCCCACGACGCTCTTTGCTCGGCGTGAAGATTGCGGTATCGGCCCCGTTCGGAATGAGGTGGAGCTGGGATGGCGGCACGCCCAGGCCGAGCGCGTGCAGGTGGGTCTGCCGGCACACCACACTGAAGTGGGTCGCGGCCGCACGGTGTACCTCCAGGTCGAGCGTGCTCAACTGCCGGCCGTGGATGGTGGTCAGAACCGGCTTGCCGCACAGCTTGCCCACCAGCGCCGACAGCAGGTGCGCGTTGGGCAGGTGGGCGTGCAGCACGTCGACCGCCTGAGCCTTCACCAGCGCACTCACTGTCTGGATCGCGCTCCACGGCGGGTTGTCTGGCATCGGGGTCACGTAGACCTCGACACCCAGCGACCTGAGCTGCTCCGACAGCTCGTTCTCGCACGGGCAGAGCACCGTGACACCGAACTGGTCCGGCGGCAGCCGGGCGATGAGCCGGGACACACATGTCTCCATGCCGCCCACGATGGCGTTGCCGAGGACTTCGAGAACCTGGACGCGCTGGGAAGGGGGCTGCACGCTGGCCATGATCGATAGCGGGTGGGTGATGAGAGAGGGTCAACAGCACCGGGGGACGAAACGCAGCGGACGCCCCGCGGAAGAGGCCGAGTCCGTGCTGTCCTGACTGCCCGGCTGCTCGCCACGGGGCCAACCGGTGAAGAGGGAGGCGCGCCGTGCCCCAGTGCGGTTTCGACCGTCCGGGGGGCGGGGTGCGGGACAGTGTCGTCCCAACCAAGCGGCGGCGGTGCCCGACCAGATGCGCTCCTGGGCCGCGGCGTCGAGGCCGAGCTGGGCCATCAGCTCGACGACCCATTGCCGTCGCTCGGCGAGGTGCGCCCCCGGGCAAGGAAGAAAGCAATCGCTGCCGAACTGCAGGAGGCCCGGGCCCAGCACATCGAGGGCCTTGCGCAGCACATCGAGCCGATAGGCCGGCGGAGGCCCGAATGAAATGTCGAAGCGGAAAGCCACCTGGTCCTGGGGCACCCCGTTGATCAGGTCGATCAGGCCGACAGCGATCGCCTCGTCGGTCCACGGCCAGCCCAGATGGGCCAGCGTGACGCGCAGGCCGGGATGGGCCCGCAGCGCCTCGAAGAAGGCCGGTCGGCAGTAGCGGCCCGATCGCCCGTCGATGAAGATGCCACTGTGACACAGCACCGGCATGTCGAGCTCGCACGCCGTGGCGAACACGGGCTGCACGGCCTCGTCATACGGATACCAGCCGGTGGGAACCAGCTTGACACCTGCCAGCCCCTCCACCTCGCGGGCCCGCCGGAGGTCCTGCGCCGCATCGGGCGAGCGCGGATCGACCACCGCCAGCCCGACCAGCCGGTCCGGGTGGGCGCGCACCAGCCGTCCGAGGTGGGCATGGCCCCGGCGCAGCGAGGCCGGATCGTCCAGGCTGTAGCCGGGGCTCAGAAAAGGAGCCAGCAGTACGCCCACATCGATATCGGCCTCGTCGAGCGCCTGAACCACGTCGTCGGCGTGCTCCTGCCCCGTGCAGTGGATGTGGGCGTCGATGATCATCACACCGCCCTGGCCAGCGCCGGCGGGGTGGCCGCCAGCGTCTGCTCTGCAGCCCGCCGTCCGGCCACAAAGGCGTGATCGGAGTTGTAGTAGGCCCACTCGCTGTAGCGTCCGGCCAGGATGATGCCGGCCGATGCCATCCACGCCCGGATGCACTCGACATGGGCGGCACGGGCATGGTCGTACACCACGTAAGCACAGGGCATGTCGACCTGGTTCGCCGTGATCAGCGTGTCGTCCTCGCGCAGCAGACCGACGCGGCGGCAATCGGCCACGACACGGTCGATCAGGGCCTGGCCATCGCAAGGCAGGGGCTTGCCCGGACCGTAGGTGATCTCGCACGTGAGGCCGAATCCGCCCGGCGGATTGCAGTGCGGGCTGGCGTTGCCCTGCACGAAGATGCGGTGAAAGACGGTGTCTTCCGGGTAGTAGATCCAGTGCTTGTCGGTGAGGGCTTCACGCGCCACCCCCAGGTTCACGCAGCGCACCGAGACATGGCGCAAGGCCCGGGCCGCAGCCCGCACCGCCTCCGGCGCCTCATCCCCGCAGGCCGCCACCAGCTGGGGCAACGGCATGGTGCTGATCAGGCTCTCGAAGCGCACCGTGCGACCATCGTCGAGCCGAACCGTGCGCTCGCGCGGCGACAGGTGGACCACGCTGGTCTGCAGGGACAGCTCTGTCTCCCGCAGATGCGGCAGGAAGGCATCCATCAGTGCCTGAAAGCCGCCCCGCAGCGGGTAGCCGAAGCGGGCGTTGGGGCCCATCGGGGCCGGCATGGGCTGCAAGGCGCCTTCGATCATCTGTTGCAGATCGGGCAGCGGCACGCGTCCGCCCAGCCACGACGTTTCCATCTCTTCGAGCGGCACCGCCCACAGCTTCTCGTTGTAGGGGATGGCGAAGTGCCGGGCGATGCCCGCACCCCACACCTGGTGGATGAACGCCTTGAAATCGCGCGGGGGGTCTTTGGCCGGCGGAGCGCCCTCCCCGTTCAGCGGGCCGAAGCGCGCCTCGATGGCCCCCACCAGGCATTCCTTGAGCACCGCGGGAGGCAGACCGTACAGCGAGCCCTGAAACGGGTAGCGGGTGTGCACGCCCTTGCTGTAGATCCAGGCCTCCCGTTGCTGCCAGTGCAGGTTGTCGCCCAACAGGGTGTCATACAGCGCCAGCACCTCCGGGTCGGTCGAGAACATGATGTGACCGGCGTGGTCGAACGTGAACCCCTGGTCCTCGATGGACCGGCACCAGCCACCCACCGTCGCCTCGCGCTCGATGAGCAGCGTATCCGGGCCACGCCCTTCGAGTTCCAGGTGATAGGCGGCCGAGAGACCGGTCGGCCCGGCGCCGATCACCACGTGGCGAACCCGGCGCGGCGCCGTGCCGGTCGAGGCAGTGGCGGCCACGGCATGGCGCGGCTGCCCTGCATCTTCCCCGGGCGAGAGGGTCGAGACGTCCTGATGGCGGGGCGGCAGTGCCGCCAAGGCCTGCTTGATGGTGTCCGCGGCCTGGTCCCAGGAAAAGCGGGACACGGTGGCCAGGCGGTCGGCCTGCCGGCGCGCCTGCCGCGTTGCGTCTTCACCCATCAGGCGCTCACAGGCTTCGACAAAGGCCGCCGCGTCCGCGGCCACCTCCACCACGTCGCCGTACATCGACACCACGTCGGCCACCGGTGTGCTGACCACGGGCTTGTCGGCGGCCAGGTACTCCAGCGTCTTGGTGGGGCTGATGAAACGGGTCGCCTCGTTCATCGCAAAGGGAAGCAGGCACACATCCCATCCCGCCACGATCTGCGGCAGCAGCTCATAGGGCTGAGGACCGAGCCAATGGATGTTCGGCGCCTGGGGCAAGGTGCTCGCATCGATCTTCACCACCGGCCCGACCATCACGACCTGCCAGTCCGGCCGCGACTCGGCGAGCGCACGCAGCAAGGCCGTGTGCAAGCGCTCGTCGATGACCCCGATGAAGCCCAGGCGGGGATGCGGAATGTCGCGCTGGAGGGCGTCAGCCCGGGCCACTTCATCCTGACGGGCCAGGGCGTAGGAGGGCGCGTAGTGCCGTGCGTCCACCGCGCTGGGCAGGCACAGGACCCGGGGATGCTGATGACGCCGTGCGTCATACAGACTGGGCCCGCCCGTGAGGACCAGATCGGCGCACTTCATCAGTGCCGCCTCACGCTGCTGCATCTGGCGGGGGGCGCCGAGAAACGCCGACAACTCGTCCATGCAGTCGTACACCACCGCCTTGGGACGCAGGCCGCTGGCCAGCGGCAGGGCCATGGGCGTGTAGAACCACAGCGTCGGGCCATCGCCTCCGACGGCGCGCAAGGCCGGCTCCAGCAGCGGCCGCAGGATGGGCAGCTGGTCGTCATGAAAGCCGGGCGCCTCGAGCGGGCTGTGCGGGCGCCACACCTCGATGTGCTCACTGACCTGGATGGTTTCCAGCCTGGCCGGGCCTTCGCACGCCACGGGTTCCTCGATGTAGATCACGCGGTGGTCGCGCGCCAGCCGGGTCAGGAGATGCTGCGGCCGCTGATAAACAAAGTGCCAGCGCAGATGCGAGAAAACGATCAGGGTGTCCATGTGCCTGTCCTGTTGGTGGGTCTCGGTGAGCCGGGCAGCCGGTCCTGCCACCGCGCCAGAGCGGCGGCGTAGGAGGGGTCCAGCCGGCGAGGCCATTGCCCGGCCTGCAAGGCGATCGGGCAGTGGTCCCACAGCCCGCTGTGGTGCCAGTGGTCTGCGTGCTCCCAATCCGTCCGATCGAAGATCGGGTACAGGCAAATGCCGTGCACCGGGACCCCTTCGAGCCGCGCATGCTGCACCTCGGTGGCCACTTCCTCGAGCCAGGCCGCCCGCCCCTCGCCGACATGGCTGGTCTCCGACAGCATCAGCGGCCGACGGTATCGCTGCCAGGTGTCCTTCAGCAGATGCGAAAGCGGGCGCCGTCGGGGATCACCGAGATGCCAGTGCAGTCGCTTCTCGGTGACGACCTCCCACTGCCCGTTGTGATAGTGGTTCACGCCGATGAGGTCAAGCGCATCGGGTGAGCCACCCAGGCCGGGCTCCATCCGGCCGGAGATCATGTCCCAGGCCTGCCACTGGTAGCCGGACACCTGCTCGGCCAGCGCCTGCAATTCGGGCCGATCGGCGGGTGGAACGACATGCACCACGGGCTCCACGTGCAGGAAGCGCGCGCGCGGGTCGACCTCGCGAATGGCCGCCACGCCCTTCAGCACGCCCTCCACCAGGCGGCGCTTGACGGCAAAGCCGTCGGCCACCGTGCTGCCCGCCATGGCGTCTGCCCGCGCGGCATCAGGGCCATAGGGATGCAGCATGCGGGTTTCCGACACCGCCCATGACAGAAAGCTGATTTCGTTGATCGGTGTGTAGACCGGCTCGCCGTCTGTCCACTCGCCCAGCATCACGGCGGCCTGCGCGGCGAAGCGGGCGAAGCGGTCGGCGAAGGCATCGTCCAGCAGGCTCACATCGGCCGGTGTACCGTAGTGCATCAGCGTCCAGAGGACCTGCACGCCGTGTGCGCGGGCGGCGCGCGCGATGTCGACAGCCGGGCCGAAGTCGAAGCGGCCGTCGTGCTCGCTGAGCCGCCACCCGACGCTCTCGCGCACCGTGTGGATGCCCCGCGCGGCCAGCTGGCGGAAATCCTCGTCGAGGTGTTGGCGGTGACCACACGAGGCCGCCATGTCGAGCGGCATCCGATGGCTGTTGATGTGGTCCGCCCCCTCGATGCCGCCCATCCAGAAACTGCGAAACGGTGTGCGCGCATGCCCACCGGGGTGGCGGGGCGCATCGCCTTCGATCACGTCCCCAGCGGGCGAAAGCTCATCGTCTGAGCCGACGCCGGCGTGCTGCCCCGGCAGCCGAGACGTCACTGGCGGATCTCGCTGCGGAAGTTCATGCGCAGCACACGGTCGTCGTGGAGGGCATCCCCGCCCGGGCCGAGCTCGTCCATCAGTTCACGTCGACGGACCAGCATGTCATCCAGCAGTTGAGGCCAGTCCATCGCAGACCGGGTCAGCTTGCGAAACAGCCGGCTCTCCTCTTCCTTCATGTGGTGGCGAACGTACTCGGCCAGCACATGGAAGGTGGCGGCGTACTTGTCGTCGCCAGGCCGCAGGCGGCGAAGTTGCTGGATCAGCACCCGGGCACTGTCATGCTCGACTTCCGCCTCGTCCACCAGCACCAGTTCAGGCAGCAGCTCCCGCACGGCAGGGTAGAACACCTCTTCCTCGAGACGGGTGTGCAGCTCGAGCTGCGTGCACGTCTGTTCGACAATGCGGGCGCAGTAGTCGACGTCTTCGGCAGCCCAGCGCTTCTCGAACTCACGGAACGCGGTGTTGGCCAGCCGATGGTCCTCCTTCAGCATGTCGAGCACTTCGTGCCGCGCCTGGGTGCCGGTGCGGCTGGCGCTGCGCGAGCGGGTTGCTGTCGAGGGCACGTGGGCGGTCATGTTGGCTCCTGGGGCTGTACGCGGCCGGCGGCATGCCGGACGTCCCGCCCCTTGGGCAAGCGGCGTACCTCCCCCCTCAAACGAAGGAACGGCGCTTGCCGTGCAGAGCGCAGGAGGCACGACATGAGTACCGACAGCACACCCCGCATCCAGCCCACACCCGATCCCGGCCAGTCGGAAGGCGCAAAGCCCGGGGAGACCTTCACCGTTCAGGGCGGCACCCGGGCGCCCAAGCTGCCGCACGAGCGGGATGAATCGAGCACAAGCCAGCATCAGGGTGAGTCGCAGGACGTCATCGAGCAGGCAGCCAAGGACATGGAAGCGGGCCTGCAGGACACCAGCAAGGCCGATGCGATGGACGAGGTCTACCAGCGGGGCTTCCGCGACGGCGACGACCAGAGCGGCCGCGGTCACCATGACAAGACGACGCCTTCCGAGCGTGCGGCCCGGCGCGATGCGACGAATCTGCACCGTGGTACCCAGAAGTCCTGAAGCCAAGACCGAAGGGTTTACGGCAAGACGGGGGCGGACCCTGTAAAAACCGCTGGCGCGGCGGGCCGGGCGGCTCCCTTGTCCCCTCTGGGCAATCGGCGGGCCAGGCAACAACGCGTAACACCACCTGGCGAAATTGACCGGTCGCTGCCCCCCTTGAACAGGGCCGTCCCGAGGCCATCGCCGCGCTGACACGCCGCACCGGCAGATCTGACACGGCGGGAGCGGTCAAGATGACCATCTCGCGCCGTCCCCGTCGGTGAGGCCCTCCTGCCCCGAGGCATGGATGTTGCGGTCTGAGCCTCGTCTCAACCGACCTGACGAGAGGATTCATGAACACACCGTTGATGCGCGTGGAGCAGCGCCAGCACCAGACGCTGACGCCCCGCCTGCAGCAGGCTGTGCGCCTGCTCCAACTGTCGTCGCTGGACTTTGCACAGGAGATCCGGGATGCGATGGGCAAGAACCCGTTTCTCGAGCCTGAGGACGTCGAGCCAGGCTCCGAAGAGGCCCCGGCCACCGGCACCGACGACGCCGCCTTGCAGGCGAGCGACACGCCCCCCACAGAGACGGCCCAGGACGGCGCGGCCCCGGGCGGCGACGCCGAGCCGGAGGCCGGCTGGGAGCGCGACAGCTGGCAGCAGACGGGCAGCACCCGCAATGGCAGCGGCGATGGCGAAACCAGCGTGATGGACATGGTGCCGGCCGATGTCGGCCTGCGCCAGCACCTGCATGCACAGACCAACCTGAGGAACCTGGCCCCGCGCGAGCGGCTGCTGGTCACCTGTGTGATCGAGTCGCTGGACGATGACGGCTACCTGAGGACGGACATCGCGGATCTGGCGTGCCTCTCCGAACTGGAGCCCGCCGTGACACCGGCCGAACTCGACCAGGCGCTGACTTTCGTGCAGCGCCTGGACCCGGCCGGCGTGGGCGCGCGCACCGTGGCGGAGTGCCTGCAGTTGCAGCTGCACCTGATCGAATGCCCGGTCACCCGTGAGATCGCCGCCGAGATCATCGCCCACCACCTCGAGCGTTTGGCACACCGCGACAGCATGAACCTGGCGCGCGTGCTGGATCGTCCTGTGCACGAGGTGGAGGCAGCGTGCAACCGCATCCGCCACATGGATCCCCGTCCGGGATGGCGGCACGGATCGGCCGACATCCAGTACGTCACGCCGGACGTCATCGCCCGCAAGATCAAGGGCCGCTGGAGCGCGGTCCTCAATCCGGCCGTGGTGCCCCGCGTGCGGCTCAACCAGGTCTACGCCGATCTGTTTCGTCGCCACCGTGACGGGCAGCACTCGGAACTGGCCGCGCACCTGCAGGAAGCCCGCTGGACGGTTCGCAATGTCGAACAGCGTTTCGCCACGATCCTCTCGGTGGCCGAGGCCATCCTCAGGCGGCAGCACCAGTTTCTGGAGTACGGCCCGATGGCGATGAAGCCACTGGGCCTGCGCGAGATCGCCGAAGAGGTCGGGCTGCATGAGTCCACCGTCTCGCGGGTCACCAACAACAAATACATGGCCACGCCGGCGGGTGTCTTCGAGCTGAAGTACTTCTTCTCACGCTCCATGCCCACGCAAAGCGGCGGCACCTGCTCGGCCACCGCCATCCGCGGCCTGATCCGGGACATGATCGAAGGCGAAGACGGCAGCAACCCTCTGTCGGACGCCGAGATCGCGCGCCAGCTGGCCCGGCAGGGGCTGACGGTGGCGCGCCGCACGGTGACGAAGTACCGGCAACTGCTCAAGCTGCCAGCGGTCGAACAACGGCGGCGGCACACCTGAGGACCCGGGCGTCGGTCCGGTGGCAGGGGGCAGCCCTTGCCGCCCAGCGCCGCCTACTTCGACTTTCCAGCCGATGTACCTGGCTCGGAAGGTGAGCCAGCGGGGTCAATTCCGAGGCCGCTGATCGCGCTCACCCCTTGGCTGGTGCTGCCTCCGGTGGCCGACGACGCACGCCCCTCCAGCGACGCACCGGGGCCGCTGTCACCCCGAGGACCGCTTTCCTGCCCCAGGCCGCTGCCGGCGCTCCCGCCCTGCTGCCTTCCCTGGCGCCATTGATTGAACTCGTCCGAGAAGCGCCGGAAGCGGTCCTGTCGCCACTGACGGTAATCGTCGTCAAACGCGCGGAGTTGCTCCATCCGCCACTGGTGGTAGTCCGGGTCGAACTGGTCATCGCCCTGATGGCCTTGATGACCCTGATGGGTCTGGTGCCCCTGGCCTTGCGAGCCCTGTTGCCCCGAGCCGCCCCAGGGATTGCCCATGGTGTGGCCGATGCCACCGTGGCCTTGCCCGGCGAAGCTGCTGTGGTCCCGGCCGATGCCTGTGTAGACGTGCGGGCTGCCGCCTCCGATGCCGCTGCTGCCGCCGAAACCGCTGCTGCCCGCGGCAGAGTGAAAGCCCTGGCCGCTGCCCTGGCCGGCCTGAGACGGACCCGGGAAGCCGTAGGTCCCGCCGCCCTCATGCTGCTGGCCGCCGTACTGACCGCCGTGCTGGCCACCCTGATGACCGCCCATCTGGCCGGATCCGGTGTCCCTGGCGACCTGCTGTCCACCGCCCCACGGACTGGGTGCGCCTGGCTGCTGCTGCCCGTGTGCGTCCTGGCTGCCGGGCCCTTGTTGACCTGATGGGTAGGGGTGCTGAGTCATCATGCTTCCTTTCCATGCGATGGCTGTTCAGGCCCTGGCCGACATGGTCAGGGCCTGATCCGTTCGGGCAACCGCCATTCCCATGGCTTACCGGGCACGACGCCCCAGCTGGCGCAAAGCCTGCTGACAGCCGCCGTCGGCGGGCTGTGCGGGATCGATGAGCGGAATCAGCGCCGCCAGAGGGGCCACCGCACCCAGGGCGGCCGCGGCCACCACCTTCCAACCCAGGGGATCGGGGTGAAGCCCGATGGCCGGGTCGGCAAAGGTGCCGCCGATGTCGACCGGCGTGCGCAATGACAGCAGGCTGAACGTCCTCGGTCGGCTGTCGATGCGCAGAGCCAGGCGTTCGGTGGCCAACGAGACGGCACCGCTCGCCAGGATGGTGGCAGCCGGCGTATCCACCAGTGCCAGATCTGGCCGGAGGATGCCATCCCGCGCGGTGAACTGCATCGCCGCGCAGTGCATGGGCAGTACCTCGTCCCCGGTAAACACCAGTCCCAGCGCCTCGGCCACGTGCAGGCTCATGGCCTCAACCAGCAGCCGGGAGATCCGACCGTCCTCGATCCACGTGGCCCCCTTGCCCGACAGCGAACCGAGCAAGGCAGCGGTGGAGCGCCCCTCCCCCTGCACCTTGGCCTGCCCGGCCAGGCGACCGCGCAGGGCGGGCGCCGCCAGCAGGCCCGGCCCGCCGCTTTGCGAGGTCGCGCCTTGCCCGGGTGGAGCCTGTCTGCCCCCTTTGTCTGCACCCTTTCTGCGCGCAACCGGCGCGGCGGGCTCGGGCTGGTTGAGCCAGCGCGCCAGGTCGATGCCCGACCAGTTCACATCGGCGTCCCAACGCAGCGCCTCCTGCCGTCCATCGAGGCGGACCGCCCCGGCCACACGCCCCCCCGCTGCCTGCGCCACCACATCCTTGATCTGCAACACCCCCCCTTCCAGAACCAGCTCGCCCCTCAAGGGCGCCAGCGGTTCGGCGAACAAGGCCCCGAGCTGCGCCTCCCGGATGTCGATGCGCACGCGCGCGTTCATGGCACGCAGAGACGGGATGTCGAACGCCCGCTGCGGCAGCACCGGCTGGCCGGGATCGCGACGGCGCGCCGTCGGCTCCGCCGGAACGCCGATCGCGGGTGCCAGATCCGCCAGCGCCAG
>JAJUHM010000066.1 GCA_029279925.1 Aquabacterium olei | reverse complement strand
CCTTGGGGCCGGTTCCAGCGGATCAGGTCCAGGTAGAGCGACCAGCGGTCGCGCAGGGTCAGGGCGGGGCTCGGGCTCATCACGGCGCAGATGATAAAGGGCCGCCCCACTGCACGCGAGGCGGCCCGGAGGGCGAAACCATGCGACCGCGGACGGCCGCGCTGTGCCGGCTCAGCGCGCCGGCACAGCTGGTGCGGACGGCGCCTGGGCGGTGTCCACGGCAGCGGTGGCCCAGCCGCCGCCCAGCGCGCGGTAGACCGCGATGTGGGCCTGCTGACGCGCCAGTTGCGCTGCTATCAGCCCCTGCTGGGCCGAAAACAGCGCGCGCTGGGCGTCCAGCAGGTCGAGCTGGTTGGCCACACCGCTTTCATAGCGCAGCGTGGACAGGCGCAGGCGGGCCGCCTCGGCCTCGGTCTGTGCGCGCTGCGCCTGGGCCTGCTCGCTCCAGGTCTGGCGGGCCACCAGGGCATCGGCCACGTCCTTGAACGCCGACTGCACGGTCCGATCGTACTGCGCCAGTGCAATGTCGCGGCGGGCCACGGCGCTGTCGACACCGGCGGCGGTGCGCCCCCAGTCCAGCAGCGGCACCGTCAGCGACGGGGCCACCGACGCGCCGACCAGCCCGTCGTTGACCAGCCCCGCCAGCGAGGTGCTTGCCAGCCCCAGCGTGGCCGTGAGGCTGATGCGCGGGAAGCGGGCGGCCCGGGCTGCGCCGATGTTGGCGTTGGCGGCCACCAGGTTCTGCTCGGCCTGCATGATGTCCGGGCGCCGCAGCAGCACGTCGGAAGACAGGCCCACCGGCAGCTCGGTCAGCTCGGGCCACAGCGGGCGGCTCACGACCTGAGCCAGAGCTTCCGCCTGGGCCATGCCTTGGGGCGCCAGCGCGGCGGCATCCACCGGACCGGGCAGCAGATCGGCCGGCACGCTGCGGCCCAGCAGCACTTCCAGCGCGCTCAGGTCCTGGGCCCACTGGCGCTGCGCCTGGGCACGCGTCACACGGGCCGCTTCGACCAGCGACTGCGCGGTGCGCAGGTCCAGCTCGTTGAGCACGCCGGCGTCGAACTTCAGCTGCTGCAGCTTCAGCGAAGCCTCGCGCGTGGACAGGGTCTGCTCGGCCAGGGCGAGTTGCCAGCGATCGGCCCACAGCGTGTACCAGGTGCTGGCCACCGAGGCGACCAGGCTGATGTGGGTGGCCTGACGGGCCGATTCCGACGCCATCAGCTGGGCGCCGGCCGCTTCGCTCAGGGCCTTCACGCGGCCGAACAGGTCGAGCTCGAACGCCGACAGACTCACGCCCGCCTGCACCGAGTTGCCGTAGGCAAACGGCCGGGAGGTGGCCCGCTGACGGGCTGCATTGGCCACGCCATTGAGCGACGGGAAGCGGTCGGCATCGGCGATCGCGTAGGCCGCGCGCAGGGCCTCGATGTTGAGTGCGGCCACGCGCAGATCGCGGTTGTTCTCCAGCGACAGCCCGATGAGCTGCTGCAGCCGGGCATCCGGGAAGTAGCGCTGCCACGGCACATCGGCCACGGGCGTGGCAGGGGCAGCCGACACCGGCGCTACACCGGCCACCGAAGGCAGGGCCGACGGCACGGCCAGCGCGGGGCGTTGGTAGGTCGGGGTCAGCGAGCAGCCGGCCAGGGCCAGCGCGGCAGCCAGCGCGGCGGCCGGGCGCAGGAACAGTGCCGGGTCAGTCATGGTCGGTCTCCACTTCAGGCTGGGTGGCACGCGCAGGGAAGAAGCGGCGCACCACCACGAAGAACACGGGCACGAAGAACACCGCCAGCACCGTGGCCGCGATCATGCCGCTCATCACGCCGGTGCCGATGGCACGCTGGGCGGCCGCCCCGGCGCCGTTGGCCAGCACCAGCGGCAACACCCCGAGGATGAAGGCCAGCGAGGTCATGATGATGGGACGGAAGCGCAGGTGGCAGGCCTGCAGCGTGGCCTCGAGCAGGCCCATGCCCTTTTCCTGCAGTTCCTTGGCGAACTCGATGATCAGGATGGCGTTCTTCGCGGACAGGCCGATGATGGTGATCAGGCCGACCTTGAAGTAGACGTCGTTGGGCAGGTCGCGCACGTTGGCGCCCAGGAGCGAGCCCAGGATGCCGAGCGGCACCACCAGCATCACGGCCACCGGGATCGACCAGCTTTCGTACAGCGCCGCCAGGCAAAGGAACACCGCCAGCAGCGAGAACGCCAGCAGCAGCGTGGCCTGCGAGCCGGACAGCTTCTCTTCACGAGACAGGCCCGTCCATTCGATGCCGATGCCCGGCGGCAACTTGGCCGCCATGCGCTCGATCTCCTCCATGGCCTGCCCGGTGCTGTAGCCCGCGGCCGCGTCACCCGAAATGCGCATGGCGGGGTAGCCGTTGTAACGCACGGCCTGCATCTGGCCGGTGATCCAGCGCGTCGTCGCGAACGCCGACATCGGCACGTTCTGCCCCTGGTTGTTGACCACGTTGAGCTGCAGGATCTGGTCCGGCTGCATGCGGTCCTTCGCATCGGCCTGCACGATCACCCGCTGCATGCGGCTGCGGTTGGGGAAGTCGTTGACGTAGCTCGAGCCGAGCGCAGTCGAGAGCGTGGCGCTGATCGCATCGACGCCCACACCCAGTGCCTGCGCCTTCTCGCGGTCGATGTCCACCTGCAACTGCGGCGCATCTTCCAGACCGTCGGGGCGCACGCCCGTCAGGATCGGGTTCTGCATCGCCATGCCCAGCATCTGGTTGCGCGCACCAAGCAGCGCCTCATGCCCCAGGCCGCCCCGGTCCTGCAGCCGCAGCGAGAAGCCGGTGCCGTTGCCCAGCTCGCGGATGGCGGGCGGGTTCAGCGGGAAGATGAAGGCGTCGCGGATGCCCGCAAGCCCCCCGAAGGCCCGACCGGCCAGGGCTTGGGCCGACTGCCCCTCTCCCTTGCGCTGATCCCAGTCCTTGAGGGTGACGAAGCCCAGTGCCGCGTTCTGGCCCGAGCCCGAGAAGCTGAAGCCCACCACGCCCACGATGGACTCGACCTCGGGCTGCTTCAGGAAGAACTGCTCGACCTGCGAGATCACGGCCTCGGTCCGGTTCGAGGTGGCACCCGGCGGCAGCTGCACGTTGACGATCAGGTTGCCCTGGTCTTCGTTGGGCAGGAAGGACGACGGCATGCGCACATACAGCCAGCCCACCACGCCGACGATCACCGCATAGACGATGAGCACGCGGCCGCCCCGGCGCACCAGCTTGGCCACCCAGCTTTCGTAACCATGGGTGGTGGCGGTGAAGCCGCGGTTGAACCAGCCGAACAGACCCTTCTTTTCATGGTGGTCCGCCGCTGCGGGCTTGAGCAGCGTGGCGCACAGCGCCGGCGTGAGCGACAGCGCCAGGAAGGCCGAGAACAGCATCGACGTGGCCATCGACAGCGAGAACTGGCGGTAGATGTTGCCCACCGAGCCGGCGAAGAAGGCCATGGGGATGAACACCGAGACCAGCACCACGGTGATGCCGATGATGGCGCCACTGATCTGGCTCATGGCCTTGCGCGTGGCCTGCAGCGGGCTCAGCCCTTCCTGCACCATCAGGCGCTCGACGTTTTCGACCACCACGATGGCGTCGTCCACCAGGATGCCGATGGCCAGCACCATGCCGAACATCGTCAGCACGTTGATGGAGAAGCCCAGCGCCAGCATCACCCCGAAGGTGCCCAGCAGCGCGACCGGCACCACCAGCGTCGGGATCAGCGTGTAGCGGATGTTCTGCAGGAACAGGTACATCACGATGAACACCAGCACGACGGCCTCGATCAGGGTCTCGACGACCTGGCTGATCGACAGCTGCACAAAGCCCGAGGTGTCGTACGGCACGCTGAAATCCATGCCTTCGGGGAAGTACTTCTTGAGCTCGCCCAAGCGCACCTTCACGGCTTCCGCGGCCGCGAGCGCGTTGCCGGTGGGCGAGAGCTGGATGCCCATGCCGGTGGCTGGCTTGCCGTTCAGGCGGGCATAGGTGCCATAGGTCTGCGCGCCCAGTTCGATGCGGGCCACGTCCTTGAGGCGCACGGTCGAGCCGTCTGTCTTGGCACGCAGCACGATCTCGCCGAACTGCTTCTCGTTGGCCAGCTGGCCCGTCACCACGACGGTGGCCGAGATGGTCTGCTCGCCAATGTTCGGACGGTCGCCGATGCCGCCGGCCGGCACCAGGGCGTTCTGCGCACGGATGGCGTTGTTGACGTCGGCCATCGACAGGCCGTAGGACACCAGCTTGGCCGGGTCCACCCAGATGCGCATGGCGCGCTCGGTGCCGAACAGCTGCACCTGACCGATGCCGGGCACGCGCTGCAGTTCGGGCACGATGTTGCGGGCGGCATAGTCGCCCAGC
Organism: Aquabacterium olei; assembly: GCA_029279925.1. Lineage (GTDB taxonomy): Bacteria > Pseudomonadota > Gammaproteobacteria > Burkholderiales > Burkholderiaceae_C > Aquabacterium > Aquabacterium olei_A. Next base: position 8,132 of record JAJUHM010000066.1, on the reverse strand, counting down.
GCAATCGGGTCATAGGCCGGGTTGCTGGACGACAGCATCACGAACATCAGGAAGTTGTTGCGTGACTTGTCGACCCGCACGCCCTGCTGCGTCACCGCAGACGGCAGACGCGGCGTGGCGCGCGACAGGCGGTTCTGCACCTCGACCTGAGCCAGCTCGATGTTGGTGCCCGTCTCGAAGGTGACGGTGATCTGGCCGGTGCCGTTGGCCTGACTCACGGACTCCATGTAAGCCAGGCCGGGCGCGCCGTTGAGCTCCTGCTCGATGACGCTGATGACGCTTTCATCCAGCGTCTTGGCCGAGGCACCCGGGTAGGTGGCGCTGATGACGATGGCGGGCGGCGCCACCGTCGGGTACTGGGCGATCGGCAGCTGCGTGATGGCCACCCCGCCGAAGACGAGGATGAACAGCGCGATCACCCACGCGAAGATGGGTCGATCAATGAAGAAGCGTGGCATGCGCAACCGCCTTTCACTGTGCCGCAGAAGCGGACGAGGCAGCCGAGGTCGGCGCCGAGGCGGATGCCGGGGCCGAAGCCGCCAGCGGGGTCCACGGCACGGGCTTCACCGGGGCGTTGGGCGCCATCATCATCTTCTGGAAGCCGTCGACGATGACCTGATCCCCCTCCTTCAGCCCATCCAGCACCACCCAGTTCGTGCCCGTGGCGCCGCCCAGCTTGACAGGCCGGCGACCGACCTTGCCTTCCGGCTCCACCACGGACACGACATCACCCTGTGCGGTGCGGGTGACCGCCTGCTGGGGCAGCAGCACTCCGCCGCCCACCTCGGCCTGGGCCAGCCGCACGCGCACGTACATGCCGGGCAGCAGCTCGTTCTTGGGGTTGGGCAGCTCGGCGCGCAGCAGCACCTGACCGGAAGTGCTGTCCACGGTCAGGTCGGTGAACAGCAGGCGGCCGGCCATGGGGTACTCGCGTCCGTCTTCCAGCACGACCTTGATGCGCGCCGCATTCTCGCCGGCACGTTGAAGCTGCCCCGCAGCCAGCGCCTGGCGCAGGCGCATCACCTCGCCGGCCGACTGCGTGAAGTTCACATACAGCGGGTTGACCTGCTGCACCACCGCCAGCTGCGTGGCCTCGCCCTGCCCCACCAGCGCCCCTTCGGTCACCAGGGCACGGCCGATGCGGCCGGAGATGGGCGAGGTCACCGAGGCATAGCCCAGGTTGAGTCGCGCCGTGGCGATGGCGGCCTTGGCGGCGGCCACGTCGGCCTGCGCCTGACGCTGCGCCACCTGGGCATTCAGGAACTCCTGCGGGCTGATGGCCTTGGCGGCCTGCAGCGGCTGGTAGCGCTCCACCAGGGCACTGGCCTGGGCCAGGTTGGCCTCGGCCTTGGCCAGCGTGGCCAGTGCGCTGTCGAGCGCGGCCTTGTACGGTGCGGGATCGATCTGGAACAGCGGCTGGCCGGCCTTCACGTCCGAGCCCTCGGCAAACAGGCGCTGCTGCAGGATGCCGGCGGCGCGGGCACGCACCTGCGCCACGCGGGAAGCCTCCAGGCGGCCTGGCAGTTCGGCCATCACAGGCACCGCCCCCATCTTCACCGTCACGACGCCCACCGGGATGGCCGGCACGCCACCCGCGCCGGCAGCCGGCGCAGCCGCGCCCGACTTGGCCTTGTCGTCACCGCCACAGGCGGCCAGAAACAGGGCGGCGGCCGCACACACGGCCAACAAACGGGCGGAAGACCGCACCGAAGGAGAGGGGGAGACCATAAGGGACACCTCGTTTGAATTCTTGCCTGGTCAATTAACCACGTCACTATACATACATTCGCGAACGTATGTGCTCGTTTGAGGGACAATATCCCTGTCCGGCAACGGCCCTTTGTCCCAATTCCCATGCGCCGCACCAAGGAAGACGCCCTCCAGACCCGCGAGACCCTGCTCGATGCCGCCGAAACCCTGTTCGCGCGGCAGGGCGTGTCGCGCACCTCGCTGCAGGACATTGCGCGCGAAGCCGGGGTCACGCGGGGGGCGATCTACTGGCACTTCGAGGACAAGGCCGACCTGTTCAACGCCATGATGGCGCGCACGACGCTGCCCCTCGAAAACGGCCTGAATGCGCTGGACGCCCCGGACCGCCCGGACCCGCTGGACGACCTGGTGCACTCTGCGCTGAATGTGTTGCAGCAGGTTGAACATGACCCTCGCACTCGCCGGGTCTTCGACATCGCCACGATGAAGGTCGAACTCGTGCCCGACATGGAGGGCGTCCGCCGTCGCCACATCGAGGTGCAGGACAACTGCCGGTGCCACATCAAGGGATGTCTGACGCGGGCCCGCGAACTGGGCCATGTGCGCGCCGAACTCGACCCGGAAAGCCTCACCATCACGTGGCTCGCCCTGGTCAACGGCCTGATCCACAACTGGATGCTGGACCCGGGCCGCTTCAACTTGCGCGAGGAAGGCCTGCGCAGCCTGACCCTGTTCCTGGATGGCCTGCGGCCGACCGGCACGCCGCCGGCCCGTCGACCCTGAGACCTCAGGCGGGACGCAGCACCAGCCCGTCGCTCGTTTCGTCGAGCCCGCCTTCGTCGAGATGGCGGTCATCGGCCCAGCCGACCAGGCTGAAGCCTTCAGGCGAGTACAGCAGGCGGTTGATGCTTGCATTCGTCACCTTCCAGCTGCGGGGGGCTTCGATGGCCACCCGATTGGCCGCACGGTAGAAACAGTCCAGCACGCCGCCATGCGCGACCAGGGCCACCGTCTGCCCCGGATGGCGGGCGGCCAGTCGCGCGGCAGCGCCCACGGCGCGGTCATAGAACGCCTGCAGGGTTTCGCCGCCCACCGGGCCGTAGGCCGGTTCGCGGGCACGCCAGCGACGCATGTCCTCGGGATGGTGCTCGGCCACTTCAGACTGGGTCTTGCCTTCCAGGCACCCGAAATGCCGCTCCCGCAGCGACTCGTCGAGGTTCAAGGTCAATCCCGCGTGGCGTGCGATGGCCGCGGCCGTGTCACGGGCGCGCTGCAGGTCGCTGCTGTAGATGGCGTGAATGCCCTCGTCCGCCAGGGCCTGGCCCACCCGTTCGGCCTGCCACCTTCCGCGGGCGTTCAGCGGGATGTCGGTGTGCCCCTGGATGCGGGTCTCGGTGTTCCAGTCGGTTTCGCCGTGGCGAATGACCACCAGTCGGGTGATGTTGTCAGGCATGGCGTGATCATGCCTCAGCGTGCGGCAGTGCACCATGCCGCATCCGGAGGGCCCTGCGGCTCACCCTGCTCAGAACTCCAGGCCCCAGACGATCGGCTTGCCGCCCGCCTGGGCCTGCTCCAGCATCCGCACCAGGGGTGCCGCGCGCTGGTGCAGTGACACCGGCTGATCGGCAAAGGGCAACTCGATCGGCTCGTTGGTTTCCGGATTCACGGGAGCCGTGGGCACATCGGCGGGCGCGCTGCGCAGGGCCGCCAGCACGCGCGGCATGTCATCCACCTCGATGATGCCGGGCTCGGCCGCGTTCTTGCCCACCAGCTTGAGCAGGGCTTCGGCGGTGGACTGCAGCATCACCAGGTTGCCGGTGGCCTGAGACTTGAACGTGATCGGCATGGGCGTGCTCCCTTTTGTGTCAGACGCCATTCGATTATGGCGCCGGGCCCGTGGCGCATACTCGGAGCCCATGGTCGCGTCCCCCGTTTCCCCGCCCACCCACCTGCTCTACCTGCACGGGTTCCGCTCGTCGCCACGCTCCTTCAAGGCGCAGAAGCTGGCGCAGGTGGTGGCCGCGCGCCGCGCCCACGGCCGGGCGGCGCCGGAGTGGGCCTGCCCGCAACTGCCCCCCTCGCCGGCCCAGGCGTGGCAGGACATCGCAGCCCTCACGGCGGACTGGCCACGCGACACCATGGTCGTCGTCGGTTCGTCGCTCGGGGGGTTTTACGCCGCCGTGGCCGCCCAGCGGCTGGGTTGCCGCGTGGCCATGGTCAACCCGGCCGTGGCCCCGGATCGCGACCTGGCCCGCTACATCGGCGAGCAGACCGCCTTCCACAACCCTGAGGACCGGTTCTTCTTCCGGCCCGAGTTCATCGGGGAGCTGCAGGCCCTGCGCCCGTGGCCCCTGCACGAGCCGGCCCGCCACTGGGGCCTGATCGCCCAGGGCGACGAGGTGCTGGACTGGCGTGAGATGGCCCATCACCTGGCCGGCACGCAGCTGACCGTGCTGCCCGGCAGTGACCATGCCGTCAGCGATTTCGACGACCATTTGCCCGCGCTGCTGGCCTGGCTGGGCCTCGACTGAACTGGCGCCTCAGCGCGTCAGCGCGTACACCCATACGTCCCGCGGTGTGGGCGACACGTTGGGGTGGATCACCGCCCGCCGGTGGCAGCCCTCACACGCCCAGCCCAGCCGCGCGAGCAGCCGGGCCGAGGCCAGGTTGTCCAGATCGCACAGGGCGTCCAGCCGCCAGACCGAGGGCTGCGCCAGGGCGATCTCGCCCAGCGCTGCCAGCGCCTCGCGCATCAGCCCCTGCCCCCAGGCGGCCTGCCCCATCAGGTAGCCCAGCCGCAGGTGGTGGGCCGCCATGCCCGGCTGGCTCATGGGCTGCAGCTCCACCAAGCCGAAGGCCTCGTCGGGCGCCAGCCCCGGCACACCGGCCGACGCCCGCAGCGTCATGGCCCAGACCCAGCCGCTGCCCTTGAGCCAGCGGTGCAGGTCATGGCCGATCTGCCGGCGCGTGTCGTCGGGCGACTCGTGCGGCAGGATGCCCAGGTAGCGCAGCACGGCAGGGTCGCTGCCCCAGTGGCGGAAGGCCGAGTCGGCGTCGGCCGGACGCGGGTCGCGCAACCGGACCCGGGGGGTTTCGATGCAGCGAGGCAGGTTCATGCCCGCACCTTGCCGCAAGCCCTGCTCGCCGACCATCCCCCGCTCGCAAGCCCCACCGCCAAAATGGGACAATCGCGTTTTGCCCAGAAAAGCCTTGCCGCATGTTTGCCCTGTTTGACGACGCCGGAAAATTCCTTGCCGGCCGCGTGATGTCCGAAGCCGACAGCTCGATGCAGATCGAGCTGGACAGCGGCAAGCGCGTGAAGGTGAAAGCCGCCAACGTCCTGATCAAGTTCGCCAAGCCGGCCCCGGCCGAACTGCTGGCACAGGCCGCGGCCCAGTCTGCCGACATCGACGTGGACCTGGTGTGGGAAGTGGCTCCGGACGAAGACTTCGGATTCGAGGACCTGGCGCGCGAGTACTTCAGCGCCAGCGCCGACGCCGTGCAGCAGGCCGCCATGCTCATGCGCCTGTTCGAGACCCCGCACTACTTCCATCGCCGCGGCAAGGGCCGCTTCAAGAAGGCCCCGGAAGACATCCTCAAGCAGGCGCTGGCCGCCATCGAGCGCAAGCAGCAGCAGGCCCTGCAGATCGCCGAATGGGCCCAGGAACTGGCCGCCGGCCGCTGCCCGCAGCCCATCAAGGAACAGCTCTACAAAATCCTGTTCAAGCCGGACAAGAACGGCCCGGAGTACAAGGCCGTGGTCGACGCCGCCAAGGCCACGCAGCGCGCCCCGCTCGACCTGCTGAAGGACGCCGGCGCGATCGACAGCCCCTACCAGTTCCACTTCAAGCGCTTCCTGTTCGAGCACTTCCCGAAGGGCACGGGCTTCCCGGCGCTGGCCGCCCCGCCGATCACCGACGAGCTGCCGCTGGCGCCGGTGCAGGCCTTCTCGATCGACGACTCGATGACGACCGAGATCGACGATGCGCTGTCGGTGCAGGGGCTGGGCTCGGGCACGGTCACCTACGGCATCCACATTGCCGCGCCGGGCCTGGCCATCGCGCCGGGCACGCCGGTCGATGCGCTGGCGCGCGGGCGCATGTCCACGGTCTACATGCCCGGCCACAAGATCACCATGCTGCCCGACGACGTGGTGCAGGCCTACACGCTCATCGAGGGCCGCGACTGCCCCGCCGTGTCGCTGTACGTCACGTTCGACGAAGCCTCGCTGGCCGTGAAAGGCAGTGAGACGAAGCTGGAGCGCGTGCCCATTGCCGCCAACCTGCGCCACGACAAGCTGGATGGCGTGATCACCGAGGCCAGCCTGACGGGCGAGGCGCCGGCCGACTACGCCTTCGCCCCGGAACTGACCTTTGCCTTCCGCCTGGCGCGGCACCTGAAAGCGCAGCGCGAGGTGGTGCGCGGCAAGCCGGAAACCTTCAACCGGCCCGACTACACCTTCAAGCTGCTGGGCGCCAACGGCGAGAACACCATGAGCGACGGCATCGAGCCCACGGGCACGGAGCAGGTCGTCATCGGCACACGCCAGCGCGGCTCGGCACTCGACCTGATCGTGGCCGAGGCCATGATCCTGGCCAACAGCACCTGGGGCGGCTGGCTGGCCGAACTGGGCGTGCCCGGCATCTACCGCAGCCAGGCCAGCCTGGCGCCCGGCATCAAGGTGCGCATGGGCACCAAGGCCCTGCCGCACGCCGGCATGGGCGTGGCGCAGTACACCTGGGCCACCTCGCCGCTGCGCCGCTATGTCGACCTGGTCAACCAGTGGCAGATCGTCGCGTGCGCCCGGCACGGCCGCACCGCCGCGCTGGCCGCCCCGTTCAAGCCCAAGGATGCCGCCCTGTTCGCCATCATCTCGGGCTTCGACGGCGCCTACAGCGCCTACAACGGCTTCCAGTCCAGCATGGAGCGCTACTGGACACTGAAGCACCTGCAGCAGCAACAGATCACCGAACTGGATGCAGCCGTCATGGTCAACGGCCTGGTGCGCGCCGACACGCTGCCGCTGGTCTTCAAGGCCATCGGCGCCGATGGCCTGCCCCGCCATGCCAAGGTGCGCGTGCGCATCACCGGTCTGGACGAGCTGACGCTGGACGTGCATGCCAGCGTCGTGGCGCGACTGGACGACAGCGCGCCCTCGGATGCGGGTGATGCCGAAGGCGAGGCCGAGGACGACCTGCCCGACAATGCCGGAGCCCTGACGCTGGCCATCGACGTGAACGACGCCGATGCGCCGGCCGCAGACACCCCGGCTGCCTGACCCCACTGCCCCTGTCAACCGCCCCGCGCATGCTGACCCGCCTCAAAGCCCTGTGGAATGAGATGAGCCTGCTGCAGGTGTGCCTGGGCGTGTCCATCATGGTGCATGGGGTGCTGCTGAGCTTCCGCTTTGTCGACCCGGAAGGCTTCAACCGTGTCTTCAAGGACACCCCACTGGAGGTGGTGCTGGTCAATGCCGCGAGCCAGGAGGTGCCCACCAAGGTGCAGGCCCTGGCCCAGGCCAACCTGGCCGGTGGCGGCGAAGCGGACCGCGGGCGTGCCACCTCCCCGCTGCCACCGTCGCCCGATGCCGCGCAGGGGGATGCGCTGGACGACACCCTGCGCATGATCGAACAGATGCAGCGCGAACAGCAGCAACTGCTCTCGCAGGTCAAGAACGAGCTGTCGGCCCTGCCCCCCCCTCAGCCGGACGCCCGCACCGACACCCCGCAGCAGCGCGCGGAGGAAGAGCGGCGCCGGCAGCTGACCCGGCTGCTCGCCGAGATCGAGAAACGCATCCAGGAAGAGAACGCCCGACCCAAGAAGCGCTACCTGAGTCCGGCAACGCTGCGCTCGGCCGACGCGATGTACTACGCAGCCTTCCGCACCCGCGTCGAGCGGGCCGGCACCGAGTACTTCCCCACGGGCCGCAACGGCGAGAAGCTGTATGGCGAGCTGGTGATGTTCGTGTCACTGGACCGCCAGGGGCGCGTGGTCGACACCGAGGTGCGCACCAGCTCCGGCAACCGGCTGCTCGACAAGCGCGCCGGTGCCATCGTGCGGCAGGCCGGCCCCTTCGGCCAGGTGCCGGCCGAGGTCGCCTCGGGTAGCGATCTGCTCGTGATCTCGTCGCGCTTCCGCTTCACCCGCGACGCCGGCATGCAGGCCACCACCATGGCCCCGCCCGGCGCCCCGTGATCGGCCTGGCCCGCTTTGCCCCTTTTAAGCCCTGATGACCATCCCGACCGCCCCCTCCGCCCCGGCCCCCGACCGCTACGCCGTTGCCGGCAACCCGGTGGCCCACAGCCGTTCACCGGCCATCCACGCCCGCTTTGCCGAGCAGACCGGGCAGGCCGTGCACTACGAGCGGCTGCTGTGTCCGCTGGATGCCTTCGTGCCCACCGTGCAGGCCTTCGCGGCCGAGG
>JAJUHM010000065.1 GCA_029279925.1 Aquabacterium olei | reverse complement strand
GTCGACCAGGCCGATCTCGGCCTTGTAGAGCTCCCAGCCGGAGGTCAGGAATCCCCCGTCCTTGTTGGAGTCGGAGTAGCCGAGCATGACCTCCTGCACGTCGCCGCGGCTCTTGAGCAGCGTGCGGTACAGGGGTTGCGACAGCAGCGCATCCATGATGGCCGGGGCCGCGCGCAGGTCGCCGATGGTCTCGAACAGCGGCACGATGTTGACGGCCAGGGTCGGGGCCTCGCCACCGCGGGCCGGCTTGAGCAGGCCGCATTCCTTCAACAGCACGGCCACCTCCAGCAGGTCCGACACGCTGGCCGTCTTGCTGATGATGCACTGCGCGATGGACTGGCTGCCGTAGCGCTGATGGGCCAGGCGGGCCTGCTGGAAGATGGCCAGCTCGCCCTGGCTGAGTTCGCTGTAGTCGATGTGGGGCGAGTACAGCGGCCGGGCGGTTTCGAGCTCGGCCTGCAGGCGGGCGATGCGCTGGTCTTCGGACAGCGCCAGGTACTGGGTGCCCGGCTCGGCCGCCTCCAGCAGATCGGCGATGACCTGCTCGTGCACGTCGGAGTTCTGGCGCAGGTCCAGCGGCGCCAGGCTGAAGCCGAACACCTGCACGGCGCGGCGCAGCTGGCGCAGGCGCCCGCGGGTCAGCGACACCGAACCGTTGGCCTTCAACGAGCGGTGGATGATGTCGAGGTCGGCCAGCAGTTCGGCTGCGGTCTCGTAGGCCGGGGCCTCTCCCAGGGCCGGGCGGGCCGGCTTGCGCCCGACCAGCTGCTGGTAGGTGGCGGCCAGGCGCGCATACAGGCCGCTGATGGCGCGACGATAGGGCTCGTCCTGCCGGTGTTGCGACTGGTCGGGCGAGCGGGCCGCCAGCTGAAGCAAGGCTTCGGAGGGGTTGGCCAGCAGCGCCGAGATCGACAGCTCGAGGCCCAGGTTGTTCAGCTCGGCCAGGTAGTACCGCAGCACGCACTCGGCCTGCATGCGCAGGGCCGCGTCCAGCACCTGCGCGGTGACGAAGGGGTTGCCGTCGCGGTCGCCCCCGATCCAGCTGGCCACGTGCAGGAAGTTGGGCAGCTCGAGCTCGTCGGCCTGGGGCGCCCGGGCCTGCTTGAGGTCGGCGCGCAGGCGGTCCTCCAGGTGGCTGTACAGCCGGGGCACTTCGCGCAGGAAGGTGCGCTCGTGGGTCTCGAGGCTGTTGGCCACCTCGTCGAGCACCGACAGCTTGGTGGGGCGCAGCAGGCGGGTCTGCCACAGCGTCAGCACGATGCGGCGCAGTTCCTCTTCGGATTCGGCGCGCTCTTCGGGCGTCTGCGGGGTCAGGTCACGCTCGCGCAACAGGCGGGCCAGTTGCATCTGTTCGTGCAGGATGCTGTGGCGGCGCACTTCGGTGGGGTGGGCCGTGAGCACGGGCGCGATCTGGGCGTGGCCGATCAGCTCCAGCACCTGCTGCGCACTCAGGCCTTCGCGGGTGAACTGGTTCAGCGCGTGTTCGAGCGTGCCTTCGGTGGCGGCGCTGCCGGCCAGGGCCGCCTGCCGCTGGGTGCGGATCTGGTGCTGGTCTTCGGCGATGTTGGCCAGCAGCGAAAAGTAGCTGAACGAGCGGATGACCTGCAGCATCTGCTCGCGCGAGAGGCTGTCGAGCGTGGACTCGAGCGCCTGGCGGGCAGCCTGGTCATCGGCCCGGCGGAAGCGCACCGAGTGGCGGCGGATCTGGTCCACCAGCTCGTATGTGGCTTCGCCGTGCTGTTCACGGACGGTGTCGCCGAGCACGCGGCCCAGCAGGCGGATGTCTTCCCTCAATGGATGCAGAGGGTCGTGCGAAGAGGTGGGTTCCTGGTCGGTCGGATGCATGTGCCGGGTCTCTTGTGAAGGCGGGGACATGGAAAGAAGGGGGGTGTGCGCGCAGCGCCCTGACATGTTATGCGCCGCGGGCCAGCCGGCTGTGGCGCTTCCATAAAAAAACCCCCGCGCACGCCAGTGGCGTCCGCGGGGGCAGGGTGCCGAGCCTTCACGCATGGCGGCGCGCAGCGGTTGGGCCGCTCGGCTGGCTGGTGCCCGATCCACCCATCACGGCGGGCACCGTCGCTTCACCTGACGGGGAAGCGACCCGGCATCAGAACCACAGTTCGGCCTGGACGCCCACCAGCGTGGCCGACTTCTTGGACTTGTCGGTCAGACCGGCCGGGGTCGAGCCCGAGATGTTGTAGGCGGCGTCGTTCCAGCAGATGTGCGTGGCGTAGAAGCGCAGCTCAGGACGCGACCAGAAGTCGCCGTTGAGCGCGAGCGTCGGCGCGAACGTGATCTTGTTCAGGCGGCCCGTACCGGCAACGCCATCCTGCTTGGCAGAGGTGATGCCGACTTCGGTGAGCAGCTTGAAGTTCTGCGTGACGGCATAGGACACGCGACCACCCAGCGAGGTGCGGGTCACTTCGGTTGCGACGTTGGTCAGGTCGGCATAGGCCTTGGAACGCTCCCACATGGCCTGGGCCTGGCCGCCCCACGGGCCCGACTGCCAGTTGATCGAGTCGACGGCACGCACGCCCTTGTTCTTGGTGTCCGAGAAGCCGCCCGACAAGGCCGCATGGCCGTTGGCCGCCTGCAGCCACAGCGTGTTGGTCAGCCCCTTCATGCCGAAGTTGCTCTGGTCGTGCTTCAGAGACAGCGAGAAGCCGCTGCTGCCGTTGATGTAGTCGCCATTGACGAGCGACACCACGGCGCGCAGCTTGCCATCCGCACCGGTCTTGATGTCATACAGGTCGGCCGTCACACGGGCCGCCGTGGCCTTGGTGCCGTCCTTCGAGGTGAACTCGTCGCTGGAGTAGGCGTGAACGCCCAGCTTCGCGCCGCCCACATCGATGTCGTAGGCGCCGGCACCGATGTCGTTGCCGTAGTTGATGTAGAAGGTGTCGACGATGTGGACATCAGCGCGCTGGTAGCGCTTGCCGCCCCAGAACTTGACGTTGGGGGCGAAGTCCACGCCGGCCACTTCGATGAAGGCCTGCTTGGTCTCGTAGTTGTTCTCGGAGGTGGGATTGGGCTTGGGCGAGAACAGCGCGGGCATCCAGCCCAGCTTCACGGTCTGATTGCCCACCTTCTGCTGGTGCGACAGCAGGAACTCGCCGTAGAAATCGCCCTCGTTGCCGAGACGGTACATCTGGCCAGCGCCGCCGAGGCTGTACTTGCCGTAGGTTTGCGAGGCGCCCGAGGATTCCGCCCCCGACAGCACAGGACCGGCGCGCAGGTAGCCGTTGAATTCGAATGCCATGGCCTGGGTGGCCAGCAGCGCCGCCGTGGCGGCCAGGGTCAGGCGGATGCCTTTTTTCATCGTTTGCTCCTCGGTCTGTCGGTCTCAAGCCGACGCAGTTGGTGGTGGCACAAGGGGACGGCCGTCTGCCGGGCCAGAAAGCCCGGGCGGGTCCGATTCACCCGCCGCAGCCTTCTTAACGAAATCTTAATTAATTAATCGTTCATTAATGTCCGGAAGAACCCTAGGGTGCCGTGGAGTCGGCGCAACATGGACAATCTGCGCCATGGACTACCAGACGATCAAGCACATCCACCACCTGACTGTGGCGCTGACGGCCATGGGCTTCGTCGCACGCGGTGTGGGGATGTTCGTGGGAGCGCAGTGGGTGAAGGGCAAGCCGGCGCGGGTGCTGCCGCACATCGTCGACACCGTGCTGCTGCTGTCCGGCATCACGCTCGCGGTGATGCTGCGGCTGGACCCGCTGGCGGCGCCCTGGTTGGCCGCCAAGCTGATCGGTCTGCTGGTCTACATCGGGCTGGGCGTCGTGGCCTTGCGAGCCGGGCGGTCGCTGCGCATCCGGGCCGCAGCCTGGGTGGCCGCGCTGCTCGTGCTCGGCTGGATGGTTTCCGTCGCGATCACCAAGAACCCGCTCGGCTGGCTCGGCACCCTGGCTTGACGCACTGACAGGCCGAGAACGGGGATCCCGCCTGCGTCCTCGTCAGGGTCGGGCCCTTGCCCATGGCGGGACGGCTTGCACGGTGCTACAACCGGTGCATCGGCAACGCAACATGCGGGGGTCGCCATGCAACTGCAAGACAGGGTGGTGCTCGTCACCGGGGGCAGCTCGGGCCTGGGTGCAGCCACGGCCCGCATGGCGTGGTTGGCGGGCGCCCGTGTGCTGGTGGCCGACCGCACCGAGCCACCTGGGTCGCACCCGCTGCGAGCCCTGGATCCCGCGGGCGAGCGCTGGCTCTGGCAGGCCACCGATGTGGCCGACGACACCGCCGGCACCACCGCCGTGCACGCGGCGCAGGACCGCTTCGGTCGGCTCGACGTGCTGGTGAATGCCGCCGGTCTGGCCTTTGCCGAGAAGGTGCACGGGCGGGAAGGCCCCCATCAGCTGGGCACATTCCAGCGCGTGCTGCAGGTCAACCTGCTGGGCAGCTTCAACATGATGCGGCTGGCGGTGCCCGCCATGCTGGCCTCCCCGCCGCTGCCCGCTCAGGCTGAAGACACCTGCCGCGGTGTGATCCTGTTCACCGCCTCGATTGCCGCATTCGATGGCCAGATCGGCCAGGTCGCGTATGCCGCGTCCAAAGGGGGTGTGGCGGCCATGACCTTGCCGGCGGCCCGGGAACTGGCGCGAGATCGCATCCGTGTGATGACGATTGCGCCAGGGGTGTTCGACACGCCCATGATGCAGGGCCTGCCCGATGCGGCCCGCACCAGCCTCGAGGCGACGGTACCGCATCCGGCGCGCCTGGGACGGCCCGAGGAATTTGCCGCGCTGGTCGGCCATGTGATCGAGAACGACTACCTCAACGGCGAGGTCATCCGACTGGATGGCGCCTTGCGCATGGGGCCACGCTGAAGGCGACTGTCCATGAACGACGACATCGTGATCCTGGCCGCGCGGCGCACGCCCATCGGCGCGCTGATGGGACGGCTGACCGACGTGCCCGCGCCGCAGCTGGGTGCCGCAGCCATCCGTGCGGCCCTGGACGACAGCGGCGCCCCGGCCGAAGCCGTGGACGAGGTGTTGATGGGGTGCTGCCTCATGGCCGGACTGGGCCAGGCGCCCGCGCGGCAGGCGCTGCTGGCGGCTGGGCTGCCGGACACGGTGCCCGCCACGACGCTGACCAAGATGTGCGGCTCGGGCATGAAGGCCGTGATGCTGGCGCACGATGCGCTGCGCGCCGGCAACGGCACGCTCTACGTGGCAGGCGGCATGGAGTCGATGAGCCGTGCGCCGCACCTGCTGGCGGCCGCGCGCAGCGGCCAGCGCCTGGGCCATGGGCGCACGCTGGACCACATGCTGCGCGACGGCCTGGAAGACGCCTACGACGGCCAGTTGATGGGCGTGCACGCCGAGCGCATGGCCCGTGGATCGGGCCTGACCCGGGATGACCTTGATGCCGTGGCCCTGCGCTCGGTGCGCCTGGCGCGCGACGCGGTGCAGCGGGGCCTGTTCGCCGACGAGATCGTGCCCGTGCTGCTGCCCGGCGACTCGACCACCGACCTCGCCATGCAGGAAGACGAGACGCCCGCCACCTGTCAGCCCGAGAAGGTGCCCCGCCTGCGCCCGGCCTTCGCGCCAGACGGGGTGATCACCGCGGCCAGTTCCGCGTCGATCTCCGACGGGGCTGCGGCCCTGGTGCTGTCCACAGCCAGCCAGGCCGCCGCTCGTGGCTGGCCCATGCTGGCGCGCATCGTGGCGCACGCCACCGTCGCGGGCCCGCCGGCACGCTTCGCCGAAGCCCCGGTGCACGCCGTTCGCCAGGTGCTGCAGCGCGCCGGGTGGGATGTGGGCGACGTCGACCTGTTCGAGGTCAACGAAGCCTTTGCCGTGGTGCCGCTGCTTGTGCAACGGGCGCTCGGCATCCCGAGCGAACACCTCAACGTCCGCGGCAGCGCCTGTGCGCTGGGGCACCCCATCGGCGCCACAGGGGCCCGTATCCTGGTGACGTTGCTGCACGCGCTGCGACAGCGCGATGAGCGGCGCGGCGTGGCTTCGTTGTGCATCGGCGGCGGTGAAGCCACGGCGATGGCAGTGGAGCGGCTCGACTGAGGGGCGCCCTGGGGTTTTCTCACAGGGGCGGCGTGCGTGCACGGTCGTGCCCGCAGCGCATCAGGGAAAGACAGGAGCCCACGGGCAACGCGCACCGGCATGATGGGTTGCAAAGGGACCGCGCCATGCCTGTGCTCGACACCCAACTCCATCCGCGATCGGACAGTTTCAAGGCCAATGCGCAGGCCATGCAGGCGCTGGTGGCCGATCTCGACGCCCGCCTGAACCGTGTCGCGGAAGGCGGCGGTGCCGACGCGCGAGCCCGGCACCTTGCTCGGGGCAAGCTGCTGCCGCGCGATCGCATCGCGCAGTTGCTCGACGTGGATTCACCGTTTCTGGAGGTGGCGCCGCTGGCCGCACTCGGCGTGTACGACGACGCCGCGCCGGCCGCCGGGGTCATCGCCGGCATCGGTCGCATCCACGGGGTGGAATGCATGGTGGTGGCCAACGACGCCACCGTGAAAGGCGGCACCTACTTCCCGCTCACGGTCAAGAAGCACCTCCGTGCGCAGGAGATCGCCGAGGCCAATCGCCTGCCCTGCCTGTACCTGGTTGATTCAGGCGGCGCGCACCTGCCCCACCAGGACGAGGTCTTTCCGGACCGTGACCACTTCGGCCGCATCTTCTACAACCAGGCCCGCATGAGCGCAGCCGGCATTCCGCAGATCGCCGTGGTGATGGGGTCGTGCACGGCAGGCGGGGCGTATGTGCCCGCGATGTGCGACGAGACTATCATCGTGCGTGAGCAGGGCACCATCTTCCTGGGCGGACCTCCCCTGGTGCGCGCCGCCACCGGCGAGGTCGTGACCGCCGAAGAACTGGGTGGCGGCGATGTGCACACCCGGCTGTCCGGTGTGGCCGACCACCTGGCTGACGACGACCGCCATGCCCTGTTGCTGGCACGCCAGTGCGTGGCCCGACTCAACCATCACAAACAGCCGGACCTGGTCTTGCGGCCGCCCCGCCCCCCGCGACACGACCCCGCCGAGCTGATGGGCCTGATCCCGCTGGACGAACAGGGGCAGACGGCCCGCCAGGCCTTCGAGGTGCGCGAGCTGATCGCCCGGCTGGTGGACGACTCCGAATTCGACGAGTTCAAGGCCCGCTACGGCAGCACCCTGGTCACGGGCTTTGCGCACATCGAAGGCATGCCGGTCGGCATCCTGGCCAACCAGGGCATCCTGTTTGCCGAAAGCGCACAGAAGGGTGCGCACTTCATCGAACTGTGCTGCCAGCGCCGCATCCCGCTGGTCTTCCTGCAGAACATCACCGGCTTCATGGTGGGCCGCCAGTACGAGCACCAGGGCATTGCCCGGGCGGGTGCCAAGCTGGTCACGGCCGTGGCCTGTGCCGAGGTACCGAAGTTCACGGTGGTGATCGGCGGCTCGTTCGGCGCGGGCAACTACGGCATGTGCGGCCGCGCCTACAACCCGCGCTTTCTGTGGATGTGGCCCAACGCCCGCATCAGCGTGATGGGCGGCGAGCAGGCCGCCAGCGTGCTGGCCACGGTGCGCCGCGATGCGCTTCAAGCGCAAGGCATGAGCTGGTCAGAAGACGAGGAGGCCGCGTTCAAGGCCCCCATCCGTGCGCAGTACGAAACCCAGGGCCACCCTTACCACGCCACCGCCCGGCTGTGGGACGACGGCATCATCCGCCCGACCGACACCCGGCGCGTTCTGGCCCTGGGCCTGAGCGCCAGCCTCAACGCACCGATTCCGGAAACCCGCTTCGGCGTGTTCCGCATGTGAGGCACGTCGTGACCAGCCGACCAGACCGCCCCACCCCGGACGCCGCCCAGGCGCCCCCCCCGCCACTGTCGCTGACCTGGCCGGACGCGACCGAGCCCGGCGTGGCCCGGGTCCGCCTGCAGCGCCCTGCCCAACACAACGCGCTCGACCCGGCACTGATCACGGCCCTCACCGACGCCTTTCGTGAGCTTGCGGGCGCACCACACGTGCGCGTGGTGATCCTCGAAGCCGACGGGCCGAGTTTCTGTGCGGGCGCGGACCTGCACCACATGCGGACCGCGGCCGAGCAGGACTGGGCAACCAACCATGCCGACGCCCTGGCACTGGCAGCGATGTTCCATGCGGTGGCCGCCTGCCCGGTGCCGGTCATCGCCAGCGTGCAAGGCGCATGTTACGGCGGTGGCGTGGGGCTGGTGGCGTGCGCCGACATCGCCGTGGCCGTGACCACGGCCCTATTCCGGCTGTCGGAAGCGGCCCTCGGCCTGATCCCAGCCACCATCAGCCCGTATGTCGTCCGGGCGGTGGGCGAGCGCACCGCACGGCGCTGGTTCGTCACGGCGGAAGCCATCGATGCGGCCGGGGCCCAGGCCCACGGCCTCCTGCACGACACCGTGCCGGACCCGGGCGCACTGCAGGCCACGGTGAACCGGCTGGCCCAGGCCATCGCGCGCAACAGCCCGCAGGCCGTACGGGCCTGCAAGCGCCTCGTCGACGAGGTGGCAGGCCGCCCCATCGACGCCCCGCTGCGCGACCTGACAGCCCGCCGCATTGCCGACGCCCGCGCCAGCGCAGAAGGTCGCGAGGGAATTCAGGCGTTTCTGCAGCGCCGCCCGCCGAACTGGCTGGAGGCCGACCGCCTGCACCGCCGCTCGCTGCGGGACGATGGCGCTGACGAGCTCAACGACTGAGCCAGGAGAAAGGCGAGCCATGTTCCGCACCATCCTGATCGCCAACCGTGGAGAGATCGCGTGCCGCATCGCAGCGACAGCGCGGCGGATGGGCGTGCGCACGATGGCCGTCTTCACACCCGATGAAGCCCATGCACGCCATGTGCACGCCGCCGATGAGGCCTGGCCCCTGCCCTGCGCCGATGCCAGCCAGCCCCGCGCCGCCTGGCTGGACGGTGCGGCCTTGATCGACGTCGCCCACCGCAGTGGCGCCGAGGCCATCCACCCGGGCTACGGCTTCCTCAGCGAGAACGCGGCGTTCGCCCAGGCTTGCCGGGAGGCCGGGGTGGTGTTCATCGGCCCGCCGGCCGAGGCCATTGCCGCGATGGGCAGCAAGGCCGCCGCCAAATCCCTGATGACCGAGGCCGGCGTGCCACTGGTGCCCGGTTACCACGGCGAAGCACAGGACCTGGCCACGCTGGCGGCCGAAGCCGAGCGCATCGGCTACCCCGTGCTGATCAAGGCCACGGCCGGCGGTGGTGGGCGCGGCATGCGGGCCGTGCACCAAGCCACCGACTTCGCGGCGGCCCTGGCCTCGTGTCAGCGCGAGGCCCAAGCCAGCTTCGGCGATGCGCGCGTGCTGATCGAGCGCCTGGTGGAACGCCCTCGCCACATCGAGGTGCAGGTCTTCGGCGACACGCAAGGCCACTACGTCCACCTCTTCGAACGCGACTGCTCCATCCAGCGCCGCCATCAGAAGGTGCTGGAAGTAGCCCCCGCACCCGGCCTGCCTGCCGCCGTGCGAGCCCGCATGGGTCAGGCGGCCATTGCCGCGGCGCGCAGCGTCGGCTATGTGGGTGCGGGCACGGTCGAGTTCATCTGCGAAGCCGACGTGGCCGACACGGGCCGTTTCTGGTTCATGGAAATGAACACGCGCCTGCAGGTCGAGCACCCGGTCACCGAAGCCATCACCGGGCTCGACCTGGTCGAATGGCAACTGCGCGTCGCCGCGGGCGAGCCCCTGCCCTTGCGCCAGGAACAGATCACGCTGCGAGGCCATGCCATCGAGGCCCGGTTGTGCGCCGAGCAACCCGAGCAGGGCTTTCTGCCGGCCACCGGCCCGGTCACCGTGTGGCGCCCCCCGGCGCATGCGGCCTTCCAGATCGCGCCGGTGCGGCTGGACAGCGGCATCGGCGAAGGCGATGCGATCGGCCCGCATTACGACGCCATGCTGGCCAAGCTGATTGTGTGGGGCGAAGACCGGGCCACCGCGCTGCGGCGCCTGCAGCAGGCGCTGGACCACCTGCATGTGGCCGGGCTGCCGCACAACCTGGCCTTTCTTCGGCGGCTGGCCCGACACCCGCGTTGGTTGCAGGCGGAGCTGGACACCGGGCTGATCGCCACCGAAGCCGATGCGCTGCTGCACCCGGACCCCGTCAGCGATCTGTGGGTGGCTGCGGCCTGGGTGGCGGGGCAAGAGCTCGGCGCGCATGCCCAGGGGGTGGAGGCGCCTTCGCCCCAGGCCGCGGGGGCTGCAAGCGGCATCCTGCCCGATGACACCGGCACGCTCAAGACGCGTTGGCGCGACCCATGGTCGGCCACCGACGCCTGGCAACTGACTGGCGCCCGCACCACGCGCCACACCCTGCAAAGCGGTGATCGGTCGATCGAGCTGGCGTGGACGCGCCGCGGTGGCACACACGCGCTCCAGGTCGGCGACGCCCGCGCGCAGCTCGTCCTGCACCGCCACGGCAACACTCAGGTCAGCGTCACCCTCCTGCCCGTGGAGGGCGACGCGCCCCAGGCCGCCGGCGGCACGCATCGCCTGCACCTGCACGCGCGGGGTGACGCCTGGCACGCCTTCTGCGCCGAATGGCCCCAAGCGCACCCGCTGACCGTGCGCGAGCGCCCACCTCAGGCATCCCGGAATCAGGACGCCGGCCACGCGCGGCTCACCGCCCCCATGCCGGGCCGCGTGGTGGCCATGCTGGTGGAAGCCGGGCAACACGTGAAGGCCGGCACGCCGCTGGCCGTCACGGAAGCGATGAAAATGGAGCACACCCTCTGCGCGCCGCGCGATGGCACCGTGGCCGAGCTGCGCTGTGCCGTGGGCGACCCGGTCGCAGAGGGCGATGAACTCCTGCGTCTGGATTGAACATGCTGCCCACCCACGTCACCCTCGTCGATGTCGGCCCGCGCGATGGCCTGCAGAACGAGGCCGCCCCGGTTTCTGCCGCCACCAAGATCGAACTGGTTCACCGCCTGCAGGCCGCCGGCCTGCGCCAGATCGAAGCCACCAGCTTCGTCAGCCCCAAGTGGGTGCCGCAGATGGCCGATGCCGCCGAGGTCATGGCTGGCATCCAGCGCCAGCCCGGGGTGCGCTACAGCGTGCTGACGCCCAACATGAAGGGCTTCGAAGGCGCGCTGGCTGCCGGCGCCGATGAAGTCGTGGTGTTTGCTGCTGCCAGCGAGGCCTTCAGCCAGCGCAACATCAACTGCAGCATCACCGAATCCATCGCACGCTTCCAGCCCGTGGTGGCGGCCGCCCATGCCCATGGCATGCGGGTGCGCGCGGCGGTGTCGTGCGCGCTGGGCTGCCCCTACCAGGGCGAGGTCGCGGTCGACGACGTGGACGACGTGGTGGAACGCCTGCTCGGCATCGGCTGCGACCACATCGGCATCGCCGACACCATCGGTGTGGGCACGGCCGGCCAGGTGCAGCGCGTGATGGAGCGGGCCCTGCAGCGCGTGCCGGTGGCCGAGCTGAGCGGCCACTTTCACGACACCTACGGCCAGGCACTGACCAACATCCACGCCTGCCTGCAGCTGGGCGTCCACACCTTCGACACCAGCGTGGCCGGTCTCGGTGGCTGCCCCTATGCCAAGGGCGCCACCGGCAACGTCGCCACCGAAGACGTGGTCTACCTGCTGCACGGCCTGGGCATCGCCACCGGCATCGACCTGGACGCCCTGGTGGACACCGCCGATTTCATTTCCCGCGCGCTGGGCCGCAAGCCGGTCTCGCGCGTGGCCAACGCGCTGCTGGCCAAGCGACCACCGGCTGGCTGAAACTGGCTCACGTGTTGAGCCTGTCCGCCGCCATGGTCGCCGCCCGCCGTGACATCACGAGGAGACGCCTTTGACCTGCCCGGACTGCAACACCACCTCGGTGACGAGATCGACGCGCTGCGCGACGCCGTGCAGGCCTTCGCCCAGCGCGAGATCGCGCCGCACGCCGCCCGCATCGACCGCGACGACGCCTTCCCGGCCGACCTGTGGCCGCGACTCGGTGAACTCGGCGTGCTCGGGCCCACCGTCAGCGAAACGTACGGCGGCGCCGGGCTCGGGTATCTGGCCCACCTCGTCATCATGGAAGAGATCAGCCGCGCCTCGGCCTCGGTGGCGCTGAGCTACGGCGCACACAGCAACCTGTGCGTCAACCAGATTCACCGCCACGGCACCGAGGCGCAACAGCGCCGCTACCTGCCACCGCTCATCAGCGGCCAGCACGTCGGCGCGCTGGCCATGAGCGAGCCCGAGGCCGGCTCCGATGTGGTCAGCATGCGGCTGAAGGCCACGCCGCACCGCCGCGACGGCGTCGACGGCTTTCTGCTCGACGGCAGCAAGATGTGGATCACCAACGGCCCCGTGGCCGACACGCTGGTGGTCTACGCCAAGACCGACATGGAGGCCGGCCCGCGCGGCATCACCGCCTTTCTGATCGAGCAAGGCACGCCGGGTTTCCGCGTGGCGCAGCGGCTCGACAAGCTCGGCATGCGCGGCTCGCCCACGGGCGAGTTGGTGTTCGAGCAGGCCTTCGTGCCGCGCGAGCAGGTGCTGGGCGAAGTGGGCGGCGGCGTGAAGGTGCTGATGAGCGGCCTGGACACCGAGCGCGCCGTGCTCTCGGGCGGGCCCATCGGCATCATGCAGGCCGTGCTCGACAACGTGCTGCCCTATGTGCACGACCGCCACCAGTTCGGCCAGGCCATCGGCCAGTTCCAGCTGGTGCAGGCCAAGGTGGCCGACATGTACACCGCG
>JAJUHM010000064.1 GCA_029279925.1 Aquabacterium olei | reverse complement strand
GGGCTGCAATGTCACCGTGCCCTTCAAGTTCGAGGCCTTCCAGCTGGCCGCGCGCCGCACCCCGCGTGCCGAGCTGGCCCAGGCCGCCAACACCCTGCGCTTCGATGCCGACGCCGACGGCGGCTGGCTGGCCGACAACACCGACGGCGTGGGGCTGGTGCGTGACATCACGGTCAACGCGGGCGTGCCGCTGGCGGGCGCGCGCGTGCTGCTGCTGGGTGCCGGGGGCGCCAGCGCGGGCGTGCTCGGGCCTCTGATCGAAGCCCGCCCGGCCGAGATCGTGCTGGCCAACCGCACACGCGACAAGGCCGAGGCCATCGTGTCGCGCCACGCCGGGTGGGCGGCACAGCACGACGTGCGCCTGTCGGCACGGGGCCTGCAGGATGCCGGCACCGGCTTCGACGTATTCATCAACGGCACGGCAGCCAGCCTGTCCGGTGGCGGTGTGCCGGTGGGCCCCGAGGTGCTCCGACCGGGCGCCCTCGCGCTCGACATGATGTACGGGCCGGCAGCCCAGCCTTTCCTCGAGTGGGCACGGGCCCACGGAGCCACCGCGCGCGACGGCCTCGGCATGCTGGTCGAGCAGGCCGCCGAGAGCTTCACCTTGTGGCGCGGCGTGCGCCCCGACACCGCGCCCGTGCTGGCCGCGCTGCGCGCCGAGGTCGACGCGGCGGCCCGCCACTGAGCACCGCCCTTCCGAAAGAAACTGCGATGCTGCGCGCTGTCTGGCGAATCGTCGTCCTGGTGATCCTCTGCGGGCTGGCCCTGCAGCTCTACTTCGTCGGCCGGATCGCGCTGATGCGCGTGGTCGACCCGCAATCGACGGCGTTTCAGCGCACCGAGGCCACCCGGATCCTGCGCGAGCAAGGGCGGCTGCCGTGGAGCCAGGCCTGGCGAGACGACAATGCCATCGCCACCAGCCTGAAGCGCGCGGTGATCGCATCCGAGGACGCCAACTTTGTCGACCACAGCGGGGTCGAATGGGACGCGCTGGAAAAGGCGTGGCGCAAGAACAGCAAGGCCCAGGCAAGGGCGGAAGCCCAGCGCGCGGCCGCCCAGGCCCGTTACGAGCGGGCGCTGGAGCGGGCGCGCCAGCGAGGGCGCGCCCCGCCGCCGCCGCCCAACGCCCTCACGAGCACGCCCAAAGTCATCGGCGGCTCCACCATCACGCAGCAGCTCGCCAAAAACCTCTTTCTGAGCAGCGAGCGCAGCTTCCTGCGCAAAGGCCAGGAGTTCGTGCTCACCTTCATGCTCGAAGGGCTGCTGAGCAAGGAGCGCATCCTCACCGTCTACCTGAACAACGTGGAATGGGGGGAAGGCGTGTTCGGCGCGCAGGCGGCCGCACGGCATTACTTCCGCGTGGATGCCGGCCAGCTGGCGCCGCTGCAGGCTGCCCGCCTGGCGGTGATGCTGCCGGCGCCGAAACGCTTTGAAAAGCAGCCCGCCTCGGGCTACCTGACAGGGCGCGCCGGCACGATCGCAGCCCGCATGGGTGCGGTCGAGCTTCCGTGATCAGGGGCAGCGCGACCACGCCACGTCGCCCGCCAGAAACAGCCACGCCGCCCGAGGGCGGCGTGTTGCCTTGCGCAGGGGCGGCGGCGCTCAGCGCCGGGCCGTGCCCGAGCCGCCCAGCAGCATCGCGACCTTGCGCTTGGGCTTGATGAAGCGCGACAGGCCGCTGCCCGTGGCTGCTGGCGTGGCGGCTTCGCCCTTTTCCCATGCAGGGGCGGCGTTCGGCGAGGGCTCGTACGGCTTGTCAAAGAAGGGATCGGCCGGTGCACGGCGCGGCGCCGGTGACATCGGGCGCGACGCACGGGCTTCACGCGGCGCACCGCGGCCAAAGCCGTCGTCCGGGCGGCTGTCGCCCTCGTCACGGCGCTCGCGGCGGTAGCCACCCCGGTCACCGTAGCCGCGGCGCTCGAGCTCGAACGGCTCGACGTCGGGCTTCTTCTTGATCAGCTTTTCGATGTCGGCCATCAGGCGCGCATCCGCCCCCGTGACCAGCGACACCGCCAGCCCCGACGCGCCGGCACGGCCCGTGCGGCCGATGCGGTGCACGTAGTCTTCGGCGTTGAAGGGGATGTCGTAGTTGAACACCGCCGGCAGCGCCGCGATGTCGATGCCGCGGGCCGCCACGTCGGTGGCCACCAGCAGATCCATCTCGCCGGCCTTGAAGGCCGCCAGGGCCTTCAGGCGCTCGTCCTGCGACTTGTCGCCGTGCAGCGCCGCGGTCTTCAGGCCGTCGCGCTCGAAAGCGCGGGCCAGGCGGCTCGCACCGAGCTTCGAGTTCACGAAGACGATGCATTGCTTGATCTCGCGATCGCGGATGATCTGACGGATCACCGCACGCTTGTCGTCTTCGTCGACCTTGTAGAAGCGCTGCTCGACGTTCGTGGCCGTCGCATTCGGGCGGGCCACCTCGACCAGCACCGGGTCCTGCAGGTAGCTCTGCGCCAGCTTCTTGATTTCAGGCGAGAACGTGGCCGAAAACAGCAGGGTCTGGCGCTGCTTGGGCAGGTAGCTCAGGATGCGCTGCAGGTCGGGCAGGAAGCCGATGTCGAGCATGCGGTCGGCTTCGTCGAGCACGACGTACTCGACCTGGCCAAGGTTGCAGTTCTTGGCCTCGATGTGATCGAGCAGGCGGCCCGGCGTGGCAATCAGCACCTCGACGCCGCCCTTGAGCTCGGCCGTCTGGGGCTTCATGTCGATGCCGCCGAAGACCACGGCCACGCGCAGATTGGTCTGCTTGGCGTAGGCCTTGACGTTGTTGGCGACCTGATCAGCCAGCTCGCGCGTGGGGGCCAGCACCACGGCACGCACCGGGTGACGGGCCGGCGACATGCTGGCGTTCTCGTGCTTCATCATCTTCTGAAGCAGCGGGATGGAGAAGGCGGCCGTCTTGCCGGTGCCGGTCTGGGCCGCGCCCATCACGTCGCGGCCAGCCAGGACCACCGGGATGGCCTTGGCCTGGATGGGCGTCATGGACGCATAGCCCTGCACCTCGATGGCGCGCAGCAGTTTCGCGTCGAGCGGCAGGGAGTTGAACAGAGCAGGGGCCTCGGCCACAGCGGCGGAGGGGGCGGCTTCGGGCACCGCGGCGGCTGCCGGTGCAGCCGGGGCCAGGTCGGCCACTTCAGAGGTATTCAAGGTCATCAAGAACCCATTATCCTCTTGTTGCTGCTTTTTTGCGCAAGTTTGCGATCGCTCCCCCTCCGCCGATCAGGGGAGCCCCTCTCAAAAGGTGTAACCGACCTGAGTCTGGGCCCCCCCGTTGGCCGCCTCGGCCTGCTCCAGCAGGCGCAGCAAGGGGCCCAGGCCGCTGTAGCGGGCGGCGACGCGGTGGGCATAGGTCCACACGCGGGGAATGTCGTCCAGGTACTGGCGTTTGCCGTCGCGGATGGCCAGACGGGCGAAGATGCCCAGCACCTTCAGGTGACGCTGCAGGCCCATCCACTCGAAATCGCGCCAGAAATCGCCGAAATCGGTCGGCACGGGCAAGCCGGCCTTGCGGGCGGCCTCCCAGTAGCGCACGGCATAGTCGATCTGGACGTCCTCGTCCCAGATCACGTAGGCATCGCGCAGCAGGCTTACCAGGTCATACGTGATGGGGCCGTGCACAGCGTCCTGGAAATCGATCACGCCCAGGCGGGCAGCGGGGTCGGCCGGGTCGGCCATCAGGTTGCGGCTGTGGTAGTCCCGGTGCACCAGCACCCGGGCCTGCCCCAGCACCTGGGTCTTGATCGTGGCGAAGATGCGGGTCAGGTGGCCGCGCTGCGTGTCGTCCAACGTCAGGCCGCGCAACTGGGTCAGGTACCAGTCGGGAAACAGGTCCATCTCGCGCTGCAGCAGGGCATCGTCGTAGTCGGGCAGCACGCCTGCGGCCGGCACGGCCTGCAGGCGCACCAGTTCTTCGGTGGCCGAGCGGTAGCGGGCCCGGTTGCCGGCATCCCAGGGCTGGTCGGTCACCAGGGTGGACAGCAGGGTGTGCTGCCCCAGGTCGCTCAGCAGCATGAAGCCCTGCGCCTCGTCCCACTCGAGGATGGCCGGCACCCCGACGAAGCCCCCCGCGAGCAGGCGGTCGACGGCCACGAAGGGGCGGCAATCCTCCTTCTCGGGCGGCGCGTCCATGATGATGCGTGAGCCTTCGGCGGCCGCCACGCGGAAGTAACGCCGGAAGCTCGCATCGGCACTGGCCGGTTGCACCGTGCCGGCATCGAGCCCGTGGCGGGGGCCGACCTCGGCCAGCCAGGCGGCGAAGGCCTGCGCACGGGCAGGATCGGCCCAGGTCAGGGCAGGCGCTGGGGCAGAGGCGTGGGTTTCAGGCATGAGGCGACAGACTGGGGAGGCGTCCCGCAAGCAGGCGGGGCAACATGAAATAATGGGTGATTTTAGGCAAGGCCGGATCGCAGACGCGACACGCCCAAGCCGCAGCAGCCCTGCGACCTGACTACACCGTGTCTCGCACCCACCGACCCACCGCCCTCCTCCGCTGCACCCCGATCGCCCTGGCCGTGGCCTTGCTGAGCCTCAGCGGCCTGGCCGGCATCGGGCTCGACGCGGCCCACGCCCAACCCAGCAACCCCGAGCAACCCACGTCGACGCCCCCCGCGACGACCGGCGCCTCCCGCCTGAGCTTTTCGCTGCCGACCCAGGCGGGGCCGCACAACGGCAAGCTGCCGCTGTTCTTCGAAGCCGACACGCTGGAGGGCGAGGCCAACCAGCGCACCCGCGCGACCGGCTCGGTGCGCCTGCGCCAGGGCGACCTGACGGTGCGGGCCGACGAGCTGACCCACACCCAGCCGGACAACACCGCTCGGGCCTTCGGGAACGTGCGCATCACCCGCAACGGCAACATCTTCAGCGGGCCCGAACTCACGCTCAAGCTCGACACGCTCGAGGGCGAGTTCATCCGGCCGCAGTACTGGTTCCTGCGCACCCAGGCCGGCGGGCAGGCCGATCTGATCGAGTTCCTCGGCAACAACCGCATGCGGGCTCACCAGGCCGACTACAGCAGTTGCACCCCGGCCAACACGGCCGACGGAAAGCCGGGCGAACCGGACTGGTGGCTGCGAACCTCGCGCGTCGACATGGACTTCGACGCCAACGAGGGCCGCGCCGAGAACGCCGTCATCTGGTTCAAGGGTCTGCCCATCCTGGCCGCGCCCGTGCTGACCTTCCCGCTGACCGAGGCGCGCAAGTCGGGCTGGCTGCCGCCCAGCATCGACTACGACACCCGCAACGGACTGGGGATTGCCGAGCCCTACTACTGGAACATCGCGCCCAACATGGACGCCACGCTCACGCCAACGCTCTCGAGCCGCCGGGGCATGGGCCTGGGCGGCGAGTTCCGCTTCCTGACCGAGCACGACCGCGGCACGGTCAATGCCTTCGCCCTCCCGGGCGACCGGGTCAAGGACCGCGACCGCGGCATGATCCACTTCCGCCAGGCGGGCACCCACGCGTCCAGCGATGGGCTCTCGTTCACGACGTACAACCTGCGCTGGCGCCGGGTGTCGGACGACGACTACTGGAAGGACTTCGCGCGCACGCTGCCCACGCTCACGCCGCGGCTGTACGACAGCAACGCCTCGGTGGAGCGGCAGCTGAATGCCCGCGACTGGGGCCTGGGCGACAGCCAGACGGCGCTGTTTGCCAGCACGCAGTCGTGGCAGGTGCTGCGCGACACCTCGCTCAAGTCCGATCCGGTGCTGAGCGCCATCGAGGCGCCCTACCGCCGCAACCGGGCGGGGCTGCGCAGCCGCTCGGTCGCCGAAAACGGCCTGACCTGGCGGGTACAAGGGCGGGTCGACCAGTTCACACACCAGGACGGCAGCCTGCAATCCGGCACGCGCAGCAACCTGAATGGCACTGTGGAGCAGACCTTCGGCGTCGGCGGCGTGCAGGTCACCCCGCGGCTGAGCCTGGACGACACCCGCTACGACGTCGAGCAGGCACTGGCCAACGGGCGCCGCAGCGCGGCCCGCACCCTGCCGACCTTCTCGGTGGATGCCGGCTTCACGCTCGAGCGCCCGGTGACCCTGTTCGACCGCGCCCTGACCCAGACGCTGGAGCCGCGCATCCAGTACGTGCGCACGCCGTACAAGGACCAGAGCATGCTGCCGCTGTTCGACACGGCCGCGCGCGACTTCAACCAGTACGCGATCTACAGCGAAAACGCCTACACCGGCGTGGACCGGATCTCGGACGCCAACCAGGTCACCCTGGGCCTGACCTCGCGCCTGTTCGACCAGCGCACCGGTGCCGAGGCGCTGCGCCTGGGCGTCGTGCAGAAGGTGCTGCTGGCCGACCAGCGCATCAACCCGACCGGCGACGGCCCCATCACCCAGCGCCTGTCGGACCTGCTGCTGCTGGGCTCGACCTCGGTCATCCCGAACTGGTACTTCGACAACGTGCTGCAGCTCAACGCGCAGACCAACCAGCCCGAACGGGCCACGATGGGCATGCGCTACTCGCCCGGCGGCTACCGCACCATCAGCGCGATCTACCGCTATGCCCGCGAGCGCACCAACCAGTTCGACCTGGGCTGGCAGTGGCCGATCGCCGGCCGCAAGCCCTCGGTGACGCAGTTGCGCGCTCAGGCCTCGTCGCCGGACCAGATCAGCCTCAACAACCAGCCGGCCACCAGCAGCGCGGGCTGCGGCGAGGGCGGCACCTGGTACAGCGTGGGCCGCTTCAACTACAACATCCGCGACGGCCGCATGGCCAACAGCCTGCTCGGCATGGAATACGACGCCGGCTGCTGGATCACCCGCGTGGTGGCCGAGCGCACGACCGTGGGCACCACCTCGAGCCGCCGGATCATGATCCAGCTGGAACTGGTGGGCCTGTCGCGCATCGGTTCGAACCCTTTGAGCACCCTGAGGGACAATATCCCCGGTTACCGCCTGCTGCGTGAAGACGACAGCGTCCTGTCGGCCCCCGCCTCCCAGCAAATCCCTTCCGATGACTGACCTCCGCCCCTCGTTGTTTCGTCCGACCGCGCTGCGCGCGGTGGCCCGTGGCGTCTGCCTCTGTCTGACGCTGGGCGCGCTGTCGCCCGCCATGGCCCAGTTCCGCCGTGACCCGCCGGCCGTGAGCCCCCGCATCCCCGGCAACGCGGGCCTGAGCACCGAGCTCAAGATCGCCGGCCAGCCCACGACGGCCGACTACATCATCGCCGTCGTCAACAACGAGGTCGTGACCCACACCGACGTGGACAAGCGCGTGGCCCGATTGCAAGCCACCGCCCAGCGCGGCAGCCTGCCGCCAGCCGACGAGCTGCGCCGCCAGGTGCTGGATGCCCTCATCGACGAGAAGGCCCAGCTGGCCTTCGCGAAGATCCAGGGCATCGACGTGTCCGAGGGCGAGATCGACGCGACCATCGAGAACATCGCACAGCAGAACCAGCTGTCGCTGCCCGAACTCAACCGCCGCATGGAGGCCGATGGCCTCGACTTCCAGCGCTACCGCACCAGCCTGCGCGAGCAGATCCTGCTGCAGCGCGTGCGCGAGCGCGAGGTCGGCCAGCGCATCCGCATCACCGACGCCGAGATCGACACCTTTTTGCAAAGCGAGCCGGCCGGCCAGGACGAAGCAGCGCTGAACGTGGCCCACATCCTGATCGGCGTGCCCGAGGGCGCGTCGGCCGAGCAGGTCCGCACGCTGCAGGCCAAGGCCGAATCGCTGCGCACCCGCGTCGCACAGGGCGCCAACTTCAGCCAGCTGGCCAAGGAGCAGTCCGACGACCGCACCACGCGCGAGCAGGGTGGCACCATCGGTCTGCGCGAAGCCAGCCGCCTGCCCGAACTCTTCGTGCGCGCGGTGGACGGCCTGCAGGTCGGCCAGGTGGCGCCCGTCGTGCGCTCCAACGCCGGCTTCCACGTGATCAAGCTCGTCGCCCGCGAGAACGTCGCCCAGGCCAGCTACACCGAACAGCGCGCCCGTCACATCCTGCTGCGCTCCTCGCCGCAGCAACCGGCCGGCGAGCTGGTGAAGAAGCTGGCCGACATCCGCAAGCAGGTGGCCAACGGCCAGGCCAGCTTCCCGCAGATGGCCCGTCAGTATTCGGAAGACGGCAGCGCCTCGCGCGGCGGCGACCTCGGCTGGGCCCCGCCCGGCATGTTCGTGCCCGAGTTCGAGAAGGCGCTCAATGCCCTGCAGCCGGGACAGATCTCCGATCCGGTGGTCAGCCGTTTCGGCGTGCACCTGATCCAGCTGATCGAACGCCGCGAGGTCAAGCTGACCGACGCACAGAAGCGCGAGGCCGCCCGCAACGTGCTGCGCGAGCGCAAGTTCGAGTCGACCTACGAAGAATGGGCCCGCGAGATCCGCGCCGCCGCCTGGATCGAGATGCGTGATGCGCCCTGATCGTCCCGCGCAGCGCCGTCCGGGCGCCCCGAAACGGGCTGTCGCCGGCGGCGGCGGCCACGTCGCGCGCAAGCGCTTCGGCCAGCACTTCCTCAGCGACAGCGGCGTGATCGACGAGATCGTGCGCGCCATTGCGCCCCGGCCCGGGCAGGCCCTCGTCGAGATCGGCCCCGGCCTGGCCGCCCTGACCGACCCGGTCGTGGCCCGCAGCGAACGGCTCACGGTGATCGAACTGGACCGAGACCTTGCCGCCCGGCTGCGCAAGCGCCCCGAGCTGAACGTCGTCGAGTCCGACGTGCTGAAGGTCGACTTCGGGGCCCTGCAGACGCAGGTGGCCCAGCCCGGCCAGAAGCTGCGCGTCATCGGCAACCTGCCCTACAACATCTCCAGCCCTATCCTGTTCCACCTGCTGCCGGTGGCCCATCTGGTGGAAGACCAGCACTTCATGCTGCAGAAAGAGGTGGTCGACCGCATGGTGGCGTCACCGGGCAGCAAGGACTATGGACGGCTGAGCGTGATGCTGCAGTGGCGCTACGACATGGAAAACGTCGTCCACGTGCCCCCGGAAGCCTTCGATCCGCCGCCCAAGGTGGACTCGGCCGTGGTACGCATGACGCCGTTCGCCGAGCCCCCCGAGGTGGACGCCGAGCTGCTCGAGAAGCTGGTCGCGGTCGCGTTCTCGCAGCGCCGCAAGCTGCTGCGCCACACGCTGGGCGCCTGGCTGGCCGAGCGCGGCATCGCGTCGGACTTCAACCTGCAGCGCCGCGCTGAAGAGGTGCCGGTGGCAGACTACCTGGCGCTGGTGCAGCAGGTGAAGGCGGCACAGGCGTCGGCCTGACGCCTGCCGCGGGGGCGTCGTCAGCGCGCCGCCCCGCACTTCACTACACTGGATCGCATGCGAACCTATCTTGTCGGCGGCGCCGTGCGCGACCGCCTGCTTGGCCGTGCCGGCGGTGACCGCGACTGGGTGGTCGTCGGCGCCACGCCGCAACAGATGGTCGACCTCGGCTTTCGCCCGGTCGGCAAGGACTTCCCGGTCTTTCTGCACCCCGAGACCGGCGAGGAACACGCGCTCGCCCGCACCGAACGCAAGAGCGGCCACGGCTACCACGGCTTCACGGTCTACACCGCGCCGGACGTCACGCTGGAAGACGACCTGGTCCGCCGTGACCTGACCGTCAACGCCATGGCCGAAGACGAACACGGCCAGGTCGTCGACCCGCACGGCGGCCAGCGCGACCTGGCGGCACGCGTGCTGCGCCATGTGTCGCCCGCCTTTGCCGAAGACCCGGTGCGCATCCTGCGGCTGGCGCGCTTTGCTGCGCGCTTCCATGACTTCACGGTGGCCGAGGAAACCCTGGCCCTGATGCGGCAGATGGTGGCCGACGGCGAGGTGGACCACCTGGTGGCCGAGCGGGTCTGGCAGGAGCTGGCGCGCGGGCTGATGGAGGCGCGGCCCTCGCGGATGTTCGAGGTGCTGCGTGCGTGCGGCGCCCTGGTGCGACTGCTGCCCGAACTGGACCGTCTTTGGGGCGTGCCCCAGCGCGCCGACTACCACCCCGAGGTCGACACCGGCGTGCACGTGATGATGGTGCTGGACATGGCCGCCCGCCTGGGCGCCAGCCTGCCCGTGCGCTACGCCTGCCTGGGGCACGACCTGGGCAAAGGCACCACCCCCGCCGACATCCTGCCCCGCCATCTGGGCCACGAAGGGCGCAGCGCCCGGCTGCTGCACGACGTGAACCAGCGCCTGCGCGTGCCCAACGACTGCCGCGAGCTGGCCGACGTCGTGGCCCGCGAGCACGGCAACGTCCACCGCAGCCTGGATTTCGGACCGGAAGCGGTACTGCGCCTGCTGGAGCGCTGTGACGCCTTCCGCAAGCCGGCGCGTTTTCACGAGCTGCTGCTGGCCTGCGAATGCGACGCGCGCGGGCGGCTGGGCCTGGAAGACAGCCCCTATCCCCAGCGCCCGCGATTGGCCGCAGCCCTGTCCACCGCGCTGGACGTGGACACCGCCGCGGTCTCGGCCGCGGCCCTGGCTGCCGGCTTGAAGGGGCCAGCGGTGGGCGAGCGCATCGCCAAGGCCCGGCTTAGCGCGCTGCAAGCCCCGCCCGCGTGACAGATTGCCGCCCGGAACCTTGTGCGACATCGGAGTAACACGGAGTTCGGCTCAACCTTTCGTTCAGCCTGTCGACAACCCGTTGCCACTTTTTGGATTTCATCCGAAAAACTGAGCCCACAAGTTGTAGAGCGAGGCAAAGATGACGTTCCCCCAATTCCGTATGGCCGCGCGCCTGTCCGCGGCCTTCGCCGTGCTGACCCTCATCACCCTCACGGTGATGGCAGTCGGGATCCTCCGCATGCAAGGTTTGCGAGACGCCACGAACCAGATCACCTCCAACTGGTTGCCCAGTGTGGAAGTGATCAACCAGATCAACACCGCCACGTCTGACATTCGTGTTGGTGAACTCAGCCACGTCCTTCAAACCACCGAAGAGGGCATGGGCGCCGTTGAGCGAGAGTTGGCCGCCTTGCTCAATGATCTGGACCGGTACCGGAAGGAATATGCCCAGCTCATTAGCAGCACTGAGGAGCAACGGCTCTACGACTCGTTCGACAGGAACTGGAGTGCCTACTTGAAGAAGCACGACGAGGCCCTGGCCTTGTCCCGCCAAAACAAGAACGAAGAGGCCCGCGATCTGCTCAATGGCGACGCCAAGAAGCTGTATGGCGAACTGTCTAGGGAGTTGATCGAGTTGGTCGACCTCAACCACAAGGGCTCCGTACAGGCCGCGGAGCAAAGCAACGCTGCTTTCAGTCAGGGGCTGATCGTGCTGGGCAGCGTGGCCGCCATTTCGGTCCTCGTCAGCGCGGTGCTAGCTTGGCGCATCACCCGTTCGATCACGATCCCGCTGGCCGAAGCCGTGACGATGAGCCAGGCTGTTGCCCAGGGCGATCTCACCCGGCAGGCAGCGGTTCACCGGCAGGACGAGATCGGGGACCTGATGCGCTCGATGAACGACATGACTCGCAACCTCGCCCGCCTCGTGGCCGACGTGCGCCAGGGCACCGATGCGATCGCCACGGCCTCCACCCAGATCGCCCAGGGCAATGCCGACCTGTCTGCCCGGACCGAGCAGCAGGCGGCCAGCCTGCAGGAAACGGCCGCGTCCATGCACCAGATGACGCAGACCGTGCGCGCCAACTCCGACAACGCCAGCCAGGCCAATCAGCTGGTGGCGCAGGCCACGCAGGTGGCCACACGCGGCGGGGACGACGTGGCCCAGGTGGTGTCGACCATGGCCGCCATCCAGGATTCCAGCCGCCGCATCGCCGACATCATTTCGGTGATCGACGGCATCGCCTTCCAGACCAACATCCTGGCGTTGAACGCAGCCGTGGAAGCGGCCCGGGCGGGCGAACAGGGGCGCGGGTTTGCCGTGGTGGCCAGCGAGGTGCGCTCGCTCGCGCAGCGGTCGGCCAATGCGGCCAAGGAAATCAAGAGCCTGATCACCGACAGCGTGGAAAAGGTCGAGATCGGCAACCAGCAGGTCAACAGCGCTGGCCAGACGATTCAGGAGGTGGTGCTGCAGGTGCGCAAGGTCAACGACCTGATCGCCGAGATCACTTCGTCGAGCACGGAGCAAAGCACCGGCATCGGCCAGATCAACCAGGCCGTGGGGCAGCTGGACCAGGCCACGCAACAGAATGCGGCGCTGGTGGAAGAAACATCGGCTGCAGCAGAAAGCCTGCGCAACCAGGCCAATGGCTTGTCGCGCGCGGTGTCGGTGTTCCGCGTGCAGGCCTGACAAGGCCAAAAGCCCCCCGCTTCCTTCACAGGACGCGGGGGGATGAACAACTTAACTTGGCAACGGTACGATCAATGGGGCGGCCGAAGCCGCCGCAGTTCAGTCAGCCTGCTTGCGCAGGAAGGCCGGGATCTCGATCTCGTCCATGCCATTGCTGGCCAGGGCATCGACCTTGGCAGCGGCCTGCGTACGGCCCGAGCGCCAGACGCTGGGCGTGTTCAGACCGCTGAAGTCGTTGCCACCGTGGGCGCCGCCCAGGCCATGTGCCTGCGCATGGCCCACCGGCTGCGTCAGCACGGGGATGTTGTCGGTGCCGGTGCGGGCAAAGGCCTGCGTGGTGGACACGCTGTGCACCACGGTCATCGGGGCCTGGGCACGCTTGCCCGAGCTCAGGCCGGTGGCGATCACGGTCACGCGCAGCTGGTCACCCAGGCTCTCGTCGTAGGCCGTGCCGTAGATGACGTGGGCGTCTTCCGCAGCGTAGCGGCGGATGGTGTTCATGGCGTTGCGCGACTCGCTCAGCTTGAAGCTGGCCTTGGACGCGGCAATCAGCACCAGCACGCCACGCGCGCCGGACAGGTCGATGCCTTCCAGCAGCGGGCAGGCCACGGCGGCTTCGGCAGCCTTGGTGGCGCGGTCCGGGCCGCCGGCGGTCGCGGTGCCCATCATGGCCTTGCCCGGCTCGCTCATCACGGTCTTGACGTCTTCGAAGTCGACGTTCACCAGGCCC
>JAJUHM010000063.1 GCA_029279925.1 Aquabacterium olei | reverse complement strand
GGTCAGGATCAGCTCGGAGTCGGTCAACGCCTTGGGGCAGCCGAGCGACACGAAACCAATCTTCGGAGCGGCGGCCGTGGGGGCGCCGCCAGGGGTCTGTTCGGAACTCATGGGGCGTGATTGTCCCGGAAATTCCCGTCGGGCGGGTCATTTCCCTGCCGTCGCGGCTCAGTCCGAGCAGAACAGCCGGCACTTTTCCTTGAGCTTCAGCGCAGTCAGAAAGGCCTCGAACGTGGCCTGATCCCGGCCGGCATAGTGCAACTCGGGCGCCAGGTAACGCACCAGCCAGAAATCGCCCTGGTGCACGAAGCCCACGGCCTGGCTGCGGTAAGTCAGACCCCAACCGTTCTGGCTGCGGGTGTCCATCCGGAAGGCGGGCACGCCATCGACCTGAAAGGGGCGGATGGCCACGCGCTCGGTGGTGCCCGCCAGCGGCTTGGCCTGTCCGACCGGAAACAGGCCCAGCACGCCCTTGAGCTCGTCGCTGTCTGTGCGCGCCAGTTCCGGCTCGTCGTCGCGCATGAGCTGGTACTGCCACAACGCAAGGTCCTGCGTGGGCGTGGTCGGCGTCACCGTGCGGCCGGCAAAAGCCATCTCGAGCGGCCGCCGCGTGATGGCGATCTGCTGCAGGAACAGGCCGTCGCGCGTGATCAACAGGACGTCGCTGTCGGTCGGGGCGCGCTTCCAGCCCTCGGGAATCTGGGCCAGGTAGGCACGAGAAGGGCCTTTGAACGTTTCCTGCTTCTGAATGTGCTGCCAACTCGGCGCGCAGGCACTCAGCAAGGCGGCAACCGCGAGGCACGTCCAGCGCGCCCGCTTGATCAGGATGGGGGAACTCATGACGCGACTCCGGGCTTTCTGTTGAGCTGATCCAGGTACTGATCGATGAAGCCACGCTCTTCGTCGGACGTCGCGTGCTCACGGGCCTTGACGAACTGGCCCCGCGCTTCCTCCAGGTTCCCCTTGCGCAGTGCGACCACGCCCAGCAGGCGCAGTGCGCGGGCGTCACCCGGCCGGTGCTGCAGGTGGTCCCTCAACACGGCAGGCGCGCGCTCGTGGTGAACCGGATCGCGGTGCGCCAGGCAGGCCTCGGCCAGCACCACACGGGCGTCCGGGGGCAAGGTCACGCCCGAGCGGCGCCGCTCGATGTTGAGCAACAGGCGGCCCAGGCGACCGGCCTCCAGCTCCGCCTCGAAGACCGGCAGGCTCCAGTCCGCCAGCAGCACGCCGTACGGCTGGTCTTCAGCCTCCGCGGCCGAACTGACAAACGCCGCAGATCGCACTGCAGCCGTCGACGGCACCGAATGCGGATCGAGCGGCTCCTCCCCGATCACGACGGCCGCCACCACGCCCTGGCTGGGCAATTCGAGTGCGCCCTCGGGCAGGGCCGAAGGGGCCGCCGCCGTCTGCCCCGGGTGGGGCGCAGCGGTGTGTGCCAACGGTGCAGCGACGGGCGTCACCTCGCCGGCGCGTTGCCGGGCCATCTTCAGCCGCTCCACCAGACGTGGCTCGTTGGCGTAAAAAGCCGAGAATTTCTTGTCGTCCGCCCTCGCCTCATCCAGCAGGCGCTGCATGACCCGCGCAAAGGCATCGGTGCGGCCATAACGCTGCGACAACACCTCGAGGCTGTAGGTGTCGGCCTCGGTTTCCAGCGATTCCGAGTAGCCGAACAGCGAGGTCTTCACCATGGCATCAAAGCCCGTCGCCGACATGCGACGCACGAAATTGTCTGCCATCGTGTCCTTCACCCGGCCCAGCTGGTTCTGAATGAAGGCTTTGCCGCCGTCCACCAACAGCATCTCCGGCGTGACCTGGAAGGCACTGATGAGCCCGACCGTCCCGATCAGCGAGTTGGCCTTGACCACCGTCTGGAACACCACGTTGGCGCCCGCGCCCAGCCGCGCCGCATACACGGTCCGAACCGCGTGCCGTTGGACAACGTGGGCCACCTCCCGGGCCAACACCGCAACCAGTTCCTCCTCGTCGTCGAGCCGCATCAACATGCCGGTGCTGATGACGATGTCGCCGTTGGCGCTCGACACGGCCACCACATCGGCGTTGTCGATGACCACCAGATCCAGCTTGGACGACAGCGCGGGCCAGTGCCGTGTCAGCACCGCCCTCACGCCACGCTGCAAGGGCCTCAGTCGCTCAGGCGTCTGCCCCCGCGTGAACTGTTGTCGGAAGACCTCGGCCTCGTGCCAGATGCGCTCCTCGAGTTCGTCGGTCGGGCGCAGGCTGGCGGCGTCCGGGAACGGCTCGTAGAACAAGGCCTTCGCAGCCGGAGCACCCATCGCCAGGGCGGCCAGCAGGGCCCACCGGCACAGTGAGGAAGATCGCACCGCGCCCCTCACGATCCTCTCCTGGCTTTCACGGCCCGACGAAAGTCGCTCAGCACCGTCTCGCCCAGCGCCCGAACGTCGTCGTCGTTGGTGAGCGATTTGCGCGTGGCGGTGTCGCTGTCGAACATGAGCACGTCACCCGAGCGCATGTCCACCACCCCGATCACCACCGCGGCCGGCTGAGAGCTCAGCGACTCGCCCAGCGGCAGCACGGCGTTGATCGTGTCCAGCACCTTGCGGGACAGGCTGCGCACCTTGTCCTTGCCGACGATGAAGATGGCGGTGTCGACCTGCCGCTCGCGTGCCAGGTCGGCCAGGCCGCGCCCCAGCGTGTAGTCGAAGTAGCGCGCCTTGTCGGCCCAGACATCGACGGCGCCTTGCTTGACCTGCAGCATCTGGCTCACCATGGTGGCGAACAGCGCGCGGTGCTGCAGCACGGTCTCCCGCTCGTCGGCCTCCAGACTCTCGAACCGCACCACATCAAAGCTGGCATCGCGATCGCCCAAGGCCTTGATCTGCTGGGCCAGCGTCTGCGCGGCACGGCGCTCGGCGGCCACCACGCGCTCTTCGGTCTTGCCGAACGTCACCTCGGTGATGACGAAGTCGGCCGGCACGACCAGCACCCTGCGAAGACCCGCCTGAGACCCGCCGGCCAGATCGTGCCGCACGATGCCCCGCGCCCCGCACCCCGTCAGGGCCGCGGCAGCCAGCCCCACCCCGCCCAGCACCATCCGGCGCCGCAGTTGTGATCGTGTCACCTTCCCTCCACCATCCTGTTCGCGCCCTGGCGGCCCGGCCACCACGGCGCGGCCCCGAGTCGCTCCAGGCCATGTGATCGGCAGAAACGGGAAAAAGTGTAACTTCAAGGGCTTGGGGGCCCCACGTCCCTGATTTAATCCGGTTCAAGCGGGCGACACAAGCGGGGCGGGACGCGGCGCCTTGCCTTCCCCCAAGAGTCAGGGCTGGCCTGCCCCCTGTGCGGCCAGCCAGCCCGCCAGCTCTGCGGCAGACCGCACGCCCAGCTTCGAAAACACCCGTGCGCGGTGGACCTCGACCGTCCGCACAGCGATGTGCAGTTCGTCGGCAATCACCTTGTTGAGCTTGCCGGCGGCGACACGGTGCATGACCTCGCGCTCCCGGTCGCTCAGGCTGGCCAGCCGGGCCTGCCGCTCCACGGCGAGCGCGTCCTGCGCATAGGACGCTGCCTCGACTGCCAGCGCCTGCTCCACCCGGTCCACCAGCGTGTTGTCGCTGTAGGGCTTCTCCAGGAAGTCGAAGGCGCCCTTCTTCAGCGCCTCGACCACCATCGGGATGTCGCCATGGCCGCTGAGGAACAGCAAGGGGTTGCGCAGGCCACGCGCGGTCAGGGCCTCATGCAATCGAAGCCCCGACATCGGCTCCATGCGCACATCCAGCAGGAACACCCCGCGCACCGGCTGCCGGGCGGCCTCCAGAAAAGTCAGCAAGGCGGGGCCGCTGTCGAACGCGTGCACCAGCAGCCCCCGCGATCCGAGCAGGAACACCAGCGCGTCGCGTACCACCGCCTCGTCGTCCACCAGGTAAACGACCCCTCGCTCGTGCGCCTGCATGTGCGTCATGCCTCCATCTCTGCCTTGTCGATCGGCAATTCTGCCTGCTCCGCCACGGGCAGGGTAAAGCACAGGCTGGCGCCGCCTTCAGGGCGCTCCCGCGCCTCCAGCGTGCCATAGTGAAGCTCCATGATCGAGCGGCAGATCGCCAGCCCCATGCCCATGCCCTCGGATTTGGTGGAGAAGAACGGCGCGCAAATCTCTTCGGTGCTGCGCCCGCCCAGACCGGGCCCGTTGTCTTCCACGCAGACATGGACCTGGCGCTGCGCCGACGGGACGCCGTGCGCGACGCACCGCACGGTGACCTGTACACAACGAGGCCCCTCTTGCGCATGGAGCGCATCGCATGCGTTGCGGACCAGGTTGACAACGACCTGCTCGAGCAGAACCGGATCGGCGACGACCTCGGGCAGGTCGGCCGGACAGTCGATCCGAAGGTCCACGCCCAGGCGCTCGATGTCCCGCCGCAACAGAGCGACGCCGGACTCGATGACCACGGGCAGGCGGCACGGCTCGAGCTGCGGCTCTCGGCGGGTCAGAAACTCGCGGATGCGCTTGACGATGCGTCCGGCATGACCGGCCTGCTCGCCCATGCGCTGAAGGGCCTTGATCAACTGAGGGTCGGCCCCTGGCTGACGCGACAGCGCATTGAGCACCCCGGCGTTGTAGCTGGCGATCACCGTCAGCGGCTGGTTCAACTCGTGCGCCAGCGTGGATGCAACTTCCCCCAGCATCGTCAGCCGCGCGTGGTGCGCCATGGCCTCCATCTGCCGGCGCTCGCGCTCTTCCATCTGCTTGCGCTCGGTGATGTTGAGGATGGACGCCATCCAGCCGATCTGCTGCCCCTTGGCATCCACCAGCGGCGCCTCGAAGATCATCACATCCACGACCCGCCCATCCCGGTGCTGCCAGCGGGATTCGTAGCCCATGCGCGGCGCCTTGCCAGCCATGTTGCGCAGGTGGCGGGTCATGCTCTGGCCGATCTCGTCGGGCAGCCAGTACGGCATGGGCGGCAAGAGGCCGACCAGCTCCTCCGGCTGGTAGCCCACCATGTCGGCCATTGTCTTGTTCACGTACACGATCCGGCCGTCCAGATCGCGGGCGCGGATGCCCACGGCCAGCGAATCCTCCATCGCTGTGCGCCATGCCGCCTCGGTGCGCCACGCCTCCTCGGCGCGCGAGACGCTGCGCATCTGCCGGCGCAACATCGCGCTCGTGGCGAACAACAGCAGCACGAAGCCCCCCATGAGGGCCACCGGCAACGAGCGCCACCAGGGGGGAATCTGGTCACGGGCACTGAGCTCCAGCCAGGCCTGCGGCAGACTGGGGCCCATCGATACCCGATACCACGCCTGCTCAGGGCGGCGCACGCCCGGCACGGTCGAGGCAAACACACCGCCCAGGTCATCCACCAGACGCACGTCGTACTTGCTCGCCAACCACCATGGGACCTTCTGCCGAAGCAGTTCGGTGCCCGAATAGCGGGCGACCAGAATGCCCTGGACTTGCCCCCGCCTGTCGAGCAGCGGCACATGCAGGTGCCCGGTCAGGCCGATGTCGTCGGAGGTGCCGTGCACGGCAGAGCGCTGGGCCGGCGAGTCCTCCGGCACACTGACCAGCACACGCCCCTCCTCGCCGATCCAGGTCACGCTCAGCCAGAACCGACGCAGGCCATCGAGCACCATCGCATGCCGGGCAAAGTCGTTCGGGCTCAGCCGCCTCGACTGGATCGCCTCGGCCAGCACCTTCATCCGTGTCAACTCGCTCTCGAGCCGGCCGTGCAACTGAGCCTCCAGCGAAAGCGCATCAGAGATCATCGCCGCCCGCTGGGCCTCCACGTCGGTTCGTTCCACGGCCCGCAACCAGGCCATCACGCTCACCACGAACACGAGGGTCAGCATCAGCGGCCAGGCCCACAGGCCCGGCAGCACCCGCACGGCGCGCCCGAACAGCCGCAGGCGCGGCACGGGCGGCAAGGCCACCGCCGGCCGGGGCGGCACGCTGACGGGCGGACTCATGGACAGGGCCTCATGGAGCGGAAGCATGGGGTGGCAGTCTAGGGCCACACCCTCTGGATTACCCTTGGTTGAGGCCATTTCGGCTGCCGAATGTGGAACTCCACAATTCTCTCCGAGCCGTGGTCCCGGAAACAATTCGTTCCACCATACCGATACGGAGACCACGACCATGATCCCCCGCTCCACCAGCCTGCTGCGCCGCAGCCTCCTCGCCATCGCGGCCACCGCCGCCATCGTGCCGGCCGCATTCGCGCAGGCTCCGATCGTCATCAAGTTCAGCCACGTGGTGGCGCAAGACACGCCCAAGGGCAAGGCCGCCGACTACTTTGCCAAGCGCGCCGCCGAACTGACCAAGGGCAAGGTCAAGGTCGAGGTCTATCCGAACAGCCAGCTCTACAAGGACAAGGAAGAGATGGAAGCGCTGCAGCTGGGCTCGGTCCAGATGCTCGCCCCTTCGCTGTCGAAGTTCGCGCCCCTGGGCGTGAAGGAATTCGAAGTCTTCGACCTGCCCTTCATCTTCGACGACTACAGCGACCTGCATGCCGTGACCAACGGCCCCGTCGGCCAGAACCTGCTCAAGAAGCTGGAATCGCGTGGCATCACGGGCCTGGCCTACTGGGATAACGGCTTCAAGGTGATGTCGGCCAACAAGCCGCTGAAGTCGGTCGAGGACTTCAAGGGTCTGAAGATGCGCATCCAGTCGTCCAAGGTCCTGGACGCCCAGATGCGCGCGGTCGGTGCCATGCCTCAGGTTCTGGCCTTCTCGGAAACGTACCAGGCCCTGCAGACGGGCGTGGTCGACGGCACCGAGAACCCGCCCTCCAACCTGTACACCCAGAAGATGCATGAAGTGCAGAAGCACGTCAGCGTCACCAACCACGGCTACCTCGGCTATGCCGTGGTCGTGAACAAGAAGTTCTGGGACGGCCTGCCCGCCGACGTCCGCACCGCCCTGAACAAGGCCATGGCCGACGCCACCAAGGTCGCCAACGAAGTCGCGCTGAAGGACAACCAGGATGCGCTGGCCGCCGTGAAGGCGTCCGGCAAGTCGGTGATCTACTCGCCGTCCATCGGCGAGCGCTTCCTGCTGAAGAAGGCCATGGTCCCCGTGCACAAGCAGATGGCTTCGCGCATCGGCCAGGAAACGATCGACGAGATCTACAAGGTCACCGGCTTCGATCCCAGCAAGCTGTGATGCCTGCGGCCTGATGCCGTGACAGGAGCCCACGTCGACCCGCGTGGGCTTTTTTGATCCCAGTTCCCTCACTTCCCATCAAGGAGAGCCCCCATGAAATGGCTCGATCACCTTGAGGAGTGGATCATCGCGTCCCTGATGGGCGCCGCCACCCTCATCATCTTCGCCGCCGTGGTGCACCGCTACGCAACCGGCCTCAACACGCCTCTGCAGGACTGGCTGCTCAGCATCGACATGGCCTGGGCTCAGGAGGCCACCATCTACCTGTTCGTGTGGATGGCCAAGTTCGGCGCAGCCTATGGCGTGCGCACGGGCATCCACGTCGGGGTCGACGTGCTGATCAACCAGCTGGCGCCATCGCGCCGCCGCAAGTTCGTCCTGTTCGGCCTGCTGGCGGGCGCCTTCTTCACGGCAGCCGTGGCCACCATGGGCGCCCACTTCGTGTGGCACAACGGCGCGAACTACGCCTTCCATGCCGCGTTCGGCCTGGACACCAGCGCCTACATCGAAGGCCCCACGACACCCGATCTCGAGTGGCCCACCTGGATCATCTACAGCGCCATTCCGCTGGGCTCGGCCCTGATGTGCTTCCGCTTCCTGCAGGTCGCCTGGAACTTCCAGCGCACCGGTGAGCTGCCTCACCACGACCATGGCCACGTCGACGGTCTGGACGAGCAGCCTGAGCAAGCCAAGGCCTGAAGGAACACACCATGAGTGGAATCATCATCTTTTCCCTGCTGCTGGTGCTCATGCTCACCGGCATGCCCGTCAGCATCTCGCTCGGTCTGACGGTGCTGACCTTCATCTTCGGCTTCACGGAGGTGCCCATCGAGTCCGTGGCGTTGAAGCTGTTCACTGGCATCGAGAAGTTCGAGATCATGGCGATCCCGTTCTTCATCCTTGCGGGCAACTTCCTGACCCACGGCGGCGTCGCCCGCCGCATGATCAACTTCGCCACCAGCATGGTGGGTCACTGGCATGGCGGCCTCGGCCTGGCGGCGGTGGTGGCCTGTGCGCTGTTCGCGGCGGTGTCGGGCTCGTCGCCTGCCACGGTGGTGGCCATTGGCTCCATCCTGATGCCGGCCATGGTGAAGGCGGGCTTTCCCAAGGAGTTTGGCGCCGGTGTGGTGACCACGGCCGGTGGCCTGGGCATCCTGATCCCGCCTTCGATCGTGATGGTGATGTACTCGGTCACCACCAACACCTCGGTCGGTGAGCTGTTCATGGCGGGCGTCATCCCGGGTTTTGTGCTGGCTTGCCTGCTGGCCCTGACCACCTGGTGGCGCGCTCGCAAGCACAACTACCCGCGCCTGCCCAAGGCCAGCTGGGGGCAACGCGTCAAGGCGCTGCGCGAATCGATCTGGGGCCTGCTGCTGATCGTCGTGGTGATGGGCGGCATCTACTCCGGGCTGTTCACGCCGACCGAAGCGGCCGCCATGAGCGCCGTGTACGCCTTCATCATCGCCGTGTTCGTCTACAAGGACCTGGGCCTGAAGGACGTGCCGCGCATGCTGCTGAACTCGGCCAACATGAGCGCCATGCTGCTGTACATCATCACCAACGCGGTGCTGTTCAGCTTCGTGCTCGCCAACGAGAACATTCCGCAGCAACTGGCCGACTGGCTGGTGGGCATGGGCCTGGGCCCGATCGCCTTCCTGCTGGTGGTCAACATCCTGTTGCTGATCGCGGGCAACTTCATGGAGCCGTCGTCGATCATCCTGATCCTGGCGCCCATCCTGTTCCCGGTGGCGGTCAAGCTCGGCATCGACCCCGTGCACTTCGGCATTCTGATCGTCGTGAACATGGAAATCGGCATGTGCACGCCACCCGTGGGTCTGAACCTGTACGTGGCCTCGGGCATCGCCAAGATGGGCATGACAGAGCTGACCAAGGCTGTCGGTCCCTGGCTGCTGACCATGCTGGGCTTCCTGGCTGTCGTCACCTACTGGCCGCCGCTGTCCTTGTGGCTGCCGACGCTGCTGATGCGCTGAAGCCACACGCGCCGAGCCGGCACCGCCGGCATCAGGCCCCCAGGACGGCGCACCCCGCGCCCGTTCCGGGGGCTTTTTTCATGTCGCAGCCGGCCCGCTTTCCCTTACAATGCGACACAGCCAGGAGAGAACCCCTCCGAGGGGTCGCCGAAGGCGCAGGGTGGTCTGACCGCCCGAACGCTCAGGCAAAAGGACTGGCAAGCATGGTCACGGCATGGCGCCCTGACCGTGATCCTCACTGGAGAGAGTCGGGCCGTCGTCATCCTGCATGACGCACGCTGCCAGGCCACCGAAGGGGCAAGCCCGCACCGCACCGGTCGACCGGCGCGATGGGTCAATCTCTCAGGTAAAGCGGACAGGGAGGGCAGCACCCGGCACACGCCAGCCGGCCGCGAGGCCTCGAAGCGAACGTCGGGACGATTGGATTGCCCTCTACCGGCCTCGCAAGCCGGCTCTTGCCATGTCCGCAGACACCGCCGCCCCGCTGCTCAAGACCCCGCTGCATGCGCTGCATGTCGAACTCGGCGCCAAGATGGTCCCGTTCGGCGGCTATGACATGCCCGTGCAGTACACCACCGGCATCCTGGCCGAACACCGCCACGTGCGCACGGCCGCCGGCCTCTTCGACGTCTCGCACATGGGCCAGGTCACCCTCGCTGGCGCCGAAGCCGATGTGGCCCTGGAAACACTGGTGCCCGTCGACATCGTCGGCCTGGCCCCGTTCAAACAGCGCTACGCCCAGTTCACCAACGACCAGGGCGGCATCCTCGACGACCTGATGGTCACGCGCCGCGAAAACGACCTGTTCCTGGTTGTGAACGCCGCGTGCAAGGCCCACGACATCGCCCACCTGCAGGCCCGCATCGGCCAGCGCTGCACCGTCACCCCCCTGCCCGACCAGGCCCTGCTGGCGCTGCAAGGCCCGCAGGCCGTCTCGGCCCTGGCCCGCCTGAACCCCGCCGTGCAGCAACTGGTCTTCATGACCGGCGCCCACGTCGTGCTGGACGGCATCGACTGCTTTGCCACGCGCTCGGGCTACACCGGCGAAGACGGTTTCGAGATCTCCGTGCCCGCCGACAAGGCCGAGCAACTGGCGCGTGCGCTGCTGGCCCAGCCTGAAGTCAAGCCCATCGGCCTGGGCGCCCGCGACACGCTGCGCCTGGAGGCCGGCCTGTGCCTGTACGGCCACGACATCGACACCACCACCACGCCGGTGGAGGCCTCGCTGACCTGGGCCATCCAGAAGGTGCGCCGTGCCGGTGGCGACCGTGCTGGCGGCTACCCTGGCGCTGCCGTGATCGACACCCACTTCGCCCAGGGCACCCAGCGCAAGCGCGTGGGCCTGATCAGCACCGAGCGCATGCCCGTGCGTGAAGGCGCCCGCGTGGTCACCGAAGACGGCACCGACATCGGCGTGGTCACGAGCGGCTCCATCGGCCCGACCGTGAACCAGCCCGTGGCACTGGCCTACCTGGCCACCCCACACGCCACTGTCGGCACCGCCGTTTACGCCGTGGTGCGCGACAAGCGCGTCGCCATGACCGTCAGCCCGCTGCCCTTCGCGCCGCACCGCTACCACCGCGGTTGAGCCACCCGGGCGATGCGCCCGCGCGCCCGTCAGGCCTGAGATACTGACGCCCGTTCGGCACACCCGGGCTCTGCCCATTCCTCATTTTTCTGCATCCAAAGGACCACACCATGTCCCTCAAGTACACCCCCGACCACGAGTGGCTGAAGATCGAAGCCGACGGCACCGCCATCGTCGGCATCACCCACCACGCCCAGGACGCCCTGGGTGACGTGGTCTTCGTCGACCTGCCCGCCGTGGGCACCACCTTCAACGCCAAGGACGTCGCCGGTGTGGTCGAGTCCGTCAAGGCCGCTGCCGACGTGTACATGCCGCTGACCGGCGAAATCGTCGAAG
Source organism: Aquabacterium olei (assembly GCA_029279925.1). GTDB lineage: Bacteria > Pseudomonadota > Gammaproteobacteria > Burkholderiales > Burkholderiaceae_C > Aquabacterium > Aquabacterium olei_A. The sequence continues at coordinate 1,930 of JAJUHM010000063.1, read as the reverse complement.
TCAACGAAGGCCTGCGTGACGACCCCGCCCTGGCCAACACCGATCCGCTGGGCGCCGGCTGGTTCTTCAAGGTCAAGCTGGCCAACCCGGCCGAAGCCGACGCCCTGATGGACGAAACCGCCTACGACGCTCTGCTGAAGAACGCCTGAGGCACGCCGTGGGGCCGAACACCCCGCGCTGCTGCTTGAACCGGTCTGCCCGCTGTGCCTCGCGCGGCAGACCGACCTGATCCCCGCCCGGCTGGCTGCCGGGCCACCGCCGCCGAACGCCATGCCGAACACCGCCCTGCCCTCGCTCGCCGAGCTCGAAAACGCCTCCGAATTCCAGGCCCGCCACCTCGGCCCCTGGGATGCCGAACAAGCCCACATGCTGAGCGTGGTCGGCGTGGCCTCGCGCCAGGCCCTGATCGACGCCATCGTGCCCGAGTCCATCCGCCGCAGCCGTCCGATGGACCTGCCTGCGCCGCTGACCGAAGCCCAGGCGCTGGCCGAACTCAAGGCGATCGCCGGGCAGAACAAGCTGATGCGCAACTTCATCGGCCAGGGCTACCACGGCACGCTGACGCCCGGCGTCATCCTGCGCAACATCCTCGAGAACCCCGCCTGGTACACCGCCTACACGCCTTACCAGGCCGAGATTTCGCAAGGCCGCATGGAGGCCCTGGTCAACTTCCAGACCATGGTCACCGACCTGACCGGCATGGCCATCGCCAACGCGTCGATGCTGGACGAGGCCACCGCGGCTGCCGAAGCGATGACGCTGGCTGCCCGCGGCGGCAAGAGCAAGAGCACCCGCTTCGTGGTCTGCCATGACGTGCTGCCGCAGACGCTGGAAGTGATCCAGACCCGCGCCAAGCCGCTGGGCATCACCGTCGACGTGGTGCACGCCGCGCAACTGGCCGAGCACCTGCAGAGCCAGGATTGCTTTGCCGCGCTGCTGCAGTACCCCGGCGTCAACGGCCAGGTCCGCGACCTGCGCCCGCTGATCGATGCCCTGCACGCCAAGGGCGCGCTGGCCATCGTGGCCGCCGACCTGCTGGCCCTGACGCTGCTCGCCTCGCCAGGCGAACTGGGTGCCGACATCGCCTGCGGCACCACCCAGCGCTTCGGCATGCCCATGGGCAACGGCGGCCCGCACGCCGCCTACCTGGCCACCAAGGACGAGTTCAAGCGCTCGCTGCCGGGTCGCCTGGTCGGCGTCAGCGTCGACAGCCACGGCAACACCGCCTACCGCCTGGCGCTGCAGACCCGCGAACAGCACATCCGCCGCGAAAAGGCCACCTCGAACATCTGCACCGCGCAGGTGCTGCCGGCCGTCGTGGCCAGCATGTACGCGGTCTACCATGGCCCCGAAGGCCTCAAGCGCATCGCGCTGCGTGTCGCCAGCTACACCGCCATCCTGGCCAAGGGCCTGCAGCAACTGGGTCGCCAGCTGATCCATGACACCGGCTTCGACACCGTGCAAGTGCTGGCCGCCGACCGCGACGCCATCCTGGCCGCGGCCGAAGCCCAGGGCATCAACCTGCGTGCGGCCAGCGCCGACACCGTGGGCATCACGCTGGACGAAACCACCACCCGCCAGGACCTGAGCGACCTGCTGGCGCTGTTCGCCAACGGTCAGGCCGTGCCGGCCATCGACACGTTGGCCCAGGGCCTGACGCTGCGCCTGCCCGAAGCCCTGCGCCGCTCCAGCGACTTCATGACGCACCCGGTGTTCAACACGCACCACAGCGAAACCGAGATGCTGCGCTACATCCGCGCCCTGTCCGACAAGGACCTGGCGCTGGACCGCACCATGATCCCGCTGGGCTCGTGCACCATGAAGCTCAACGCCACCAGCGAGATGATTCCCATCACCTGGCCGGAGTTCGCCAACATCCATCCGCTGGCGCCGGCCGACCAGGCCGAGGGCTACAGGGAGCTGATCGACG
>JAJUHM010000062.1 GCA_029279925.1 Aquabacterium olei | reverse complement strand
GTGCTGCTGCAGGGCGAGACCGGCACCGGCAAGGAGGTGTTCGCACGCACCCTGCACGCCGAAGGCGACCGTGCCAGCAAGCCCTTTGTCACGGTCAACTGCGCCTCGCTGCCCGAGGCCCTGCTCGAAGCCGAGCTCTTCGGCTATGCCGGCGGGGCCTTCCCCGGTGCCCGCCCTGAAGGCGCGCCCGGCCGCATCCGCCAGGCTGACGGCGGCACCCTGTTCCTCGACGAGATCGGCGAGTTGCCGCCGGCCCTGCAGGCCCGCCTGCTGCGGGTGATGCAGGACAAGCAGGTGGTGGCCGTCGGGGCCTGCCACGCCGAGCCGGTGGACTTCGTGCTGGCCTGCGCCACGCACCATCCCCTGCGGGACGCCGTCACGGCCGGTCGGTTCCGCGAGGACCTGTACTGGCGCATCAACGGACTGACCGTGCAGATTCCGGCGCTGCGTGAGCGCGGCGACACCGCCGACCTGATCGACGACATGCTGGCCTCGATCGCCCTGGACATGAAGCGCCCGGAGCCGCCCCGCATCACCACCGAGGTCGTCGAAGCCCTGTTGCAGCACCCTTGGCCCGGCAACCTTCGCCAGCTTCACGCCGTGCTGCGCACCGCCTGTGCCCTGCTCGGTCCGCATGAGGATGAGCTGCATTGGGAACACTTCAGCGAGGACCTCTGGTACGACGTGTTCTCGCGCCCCTACCGTGACGACGCTCCGATGGCGCCTCGGCTCGACCCGGGCCTGCCCCCGCCCCCCAGCGCAACGGCGGAAGAGCCCGGAGAGGTGAACCTGCGTCGGCTCTCGCACACCGCCATCGAGCGTGCCATCCAGGCCTCCAACGGCAACATGTCCGAGGCCGCCCGCAAGCTCGGCATCAGCCGCAACACCCTGTACCGGCGTCTGAAACAGGTCAGCGAATGAGGGTTCGGGCCGGCGCGCTGCCGGCTCGGGTTAGCATCTCGTCCATGACGAATGCCGACCCCCAAGAACTCGCCAAATTCAGCGACCTGGCCCACAAGTGGTGGGACCCTGAGAGCGAATTCCGGCCGCTGCACCAGATCAACCCTTTGCGCCTGGACTGGATCGACCAGCTCGCGTCCATCAAGGGCAAGAAGGTGGTGGACGTGGGTTGTGGCGGCGGCATCCTGGCCGAATCCATGGCACGCCGCGGCGCCGATGTACTCGGCATCGACCTGGCCGACCGGCCGCTGAAGGTCGCCATGCTGCACGCCATGGAAGCCGGCGTGGCCAACATCGAGTACCGGGCCGTGGCCGCCGAGGCCCTGGCCGCGGAACAGGCCGGCCAGTTCGACGTCGTCACCTGCATGGAAATGCTTGAACATGTGCCCGACCCGGCCTCGGTGGTGCGCGCCTGCGCCGACATGGCCAAGCCCGGCGGCTGGGTGTTCTTCTCGACGCTGAACCGCAATCCCAAGTCCTACCTGTTCGCCATCCTGGGCGCCGAGTACATCCTCAAGCTGCTGCCCAAGGGTACCCACGAGTTCTCGCGCTTCATCCGCCCGGCCGAGCTGGCCCGCTGGATCCGCGAAGCCGGTCTGTCGCACCACGCGTTCAAGGGCATGTCCTACAACCCGCTGACGCGCATCTACAGCCTGAACCAGGACACCAGCGTGAACTACCTCGTGGCCTGCCGCAAGCCGGCCATCAGCGCCTGATCGCGATGTCTACCCTGCACCAGGCCCACCCGCCCAGCCGCATCCGCTGGTCCGCACCGCCCCAGGCCGTGCTGTTCGACCTGGACGGCACGCTGGCCGACACGGCGGGCGACCTGGCCGGCGCGCTGAACCACCTCCGTGTCCAGCGTGACCTGCCACCGCTGCCGCTGAACGAGCTGCGACCGTATGCCTCGGCCGGCGCCCGCGGGCTCATCGGCGTGGGCCTCGACATCCACCCGGGACACGACGAGTTCGAGCCGCTGCGCCTGGCCTTCCTGGCAGCCTACGCGCGGTGCCTGAGCGACACCACCACGCTGTTCGACGGAGTGGCGTCCCTGCTGGACCAACTCGAGGCGCGTGGCCTGAAATGGGGCGTGGTGACCAACAAGCCTCACCGGTTCACCGTACCAGTGATGGAGGGCCTGGGCCTGATGCAACGTGCCGGCACCGTCATCAGCGGCGACAGCACCGCGCACGCCAAACCCCACCCGCTGCCGCTGCTGACGGCGTGCGAGCAACTCGGCGTGCCGCCGGCCCTGGCGCTGTACGTCGGCGACGACCTGCGCGACATCCAGGCGGCCCAGGCGGCCGGCATGCCGAGCGCCGCCGCGCGCTGGGGTTACATTGGCCACAACGGCGACATCGCCGACTGGGGCGCGGACGTCATTGCCAGCAGCCCGCTGGATCTGCTGCACTTCCTCGACTGAGCGCGGTGTACGGCGCCCGGCCGGGTCACGCGCCCGGCCGCCCGGCGGACGCGGCCATCGGACTGCTTTCACCCCCGCATGAAAAAAGCCACCCGACGCGGTGGCTTTTTCGCATGCGGCCTGTCTAGGGCGACCTTGGGGCATCCCTTCGCCTTCGCGCATCAGGCCGGCGTGCGACCGTAGTTGTCCTGGAAGCGGACGATGTCGTCTTCGCCCAGGTAGCTGCCCGACTGCACCTCGATGATCTCCAGCGGGATCGCGCCGGGGTTGACCAGACGGTGCACCGTGCCCAGAGGGATGTAGGTCGACTGGTTCTCGCTCAGCAGCAGCACCTGCTCCCCATTGGTCACCTCGGCCGTGCCGCTCACCACGATCCAGTGCTCGGCACGGTGGTGGTGCATCTGCAGGCTCAAGCTGGCCTTGGGCTTGACCATGATGCGCTTGACCTGGAAGCGCGGCCCCATGTCGATCGAGTCGTACCAGCCCCACGGGCGGTGCACACGGCGGTGCAGCGTGCCTTCGGTGCGTGACTGCTGCTCCAGCGTCGCGACGATCTTCTTGACGTCCTGGCTGCGGCTGCGGTCGGCCACCAGCACGGCGTCCGGCGTCTCGACCACCACGATGTTGTCCACGCCCACGGCGGCCACCAGGCGGCTGGTGGCGTGCACCAGCGTGTTGGTGCTGCCCTGGAAGATCGCATCACCCTGCGCGGCATTGCCCTGCGCATCGTGCTCGCTGACCTGCCACACGGCATCCCAGGCACCCAGGTCGGACCAGCCCGCATCCAGCGGCACCATGCGCACCTTGAAGCCGGCCTGAGGCTGGCTCGGGCACTGCTCCATCACGGCGTAGTCCACCGACTCGGACGGCACGGCCGCGAACTCGGCCTTGCCCGGCCGCACGAACTGCGCGTCGGTGGTGCGCACGGCAAACGAGGCCTTGGTGGCTTCGAGGATGTCGGGGCGGAAATGGCCCAGCGCGGCCAGCCAGCGCGAGGCGCGCATCACGAACATGCCGCTGTTCCAGAAGTAGCCGCCATCGGCCACATAGGCCTTGGCCTTTTCCAGATCGGGCTTCTCGACGAAGGCTGCGACGCTGCGCACGCCCACCGCATCGGCATCACCGGTGCGGATGTAGCCGAAGCCCGTCTCGGGGCGATCGGGCGTGATGCCCAGGATGACGATCTCGCCCTCGGCCGCGGCACGCACGGCGGTCTGCACCGCACGGGTGAAGGCCGCCTCGTTGGTGACGGTCTGGTCGGCGGGGGTGACCACCAGAATCGGGTCCTGGCCGTCGGCCGTGGCCTGCAGCGCCGCCAGCGTCACGGCCGGTGCCGTGTTGCGGCCGGCCGGCTCGAGCAGCAGCGACGACGGCTCACCCTTGAGTTCGCGGAGTTGGTCGAGCACCAGAAACCGATGCTCTTCGTTACCAACGATACACGGCTTGCCCACCGTGATGTCTTCTGCAGCCAACGATTGCAGCCGCAGATGGGCCTGCTGGAACAGGCTCTGCGTGCCCTGCAGCACGAGGAATTGCTTCGGGTACAGCGCGCGCGACAGCGGCCACAGGCGGGTGCCGGAGCCGCCGGCCATGATGACGGGGAGCAGTGCGTGGGTCATGTTCGGAGGATACGAGGAAGCGTGCAGGCGCGATACCCGCAACGCGAGGGGTTCAAGATTCAGCCTTCAAAGCCCAGCGGGTTCAACGATTGCCACCGCCAGGAGTCCGTGCACATGTCAGACAGGGTGCGGGTGGCCCGCCAGCCCATGGTCTGCTCGGCCGTGCTCGGGTCGGCATAACAGGCATCGACATCGCCCGGGCGGCGGGGAGCAAACACCAGCGGGATCTCGCGGCCTGCGGCATCGCCATAAGCCCTGGCCAGTTCGAGCACGCTGTAGCCGCGTCCCGTCCCCAGGTTGACCGTCAGCGAGCGCTGCGCCTGGGCAAGGTAACGCAATGCGGCCACATGCCCTTCTGCCAGATCGCACACGTGGATGTAGTCGCGCACGCCCGTGCCGTCAGGCGTGTCGTAGTCGTTGCCGAACACGTTGAGGTGCGCGCGCTTGCCCACCGCCACCTGTGCCACATAGGGCATCAGGTTGTTGGGCACACCGCGCGGGTCTTCGCCGATGAGGCCGCTGGGGTGCGCCCCCACGGGGTTGAAGTACCGCAGGTAGGCGATGTGCCAGGCTGGGTCGCAGCGTTCGAGCTCGCGCAGCAGCTCTTCGCCCATGAGCTTGGTCTGCCCATAGGGATTGGTGGCCCGCAGCGGGGCCCCCTCGGTGATCGGCAGGGCCTCAGGCTTGCCGTAGACGGTGGCCGACGAGCTGAAGACCAGGTCATGTACGCCATGACGCTTCATGGCCTGGCACACGGACAGCAGCCCGCCCAGGTTGTTCTCGAAGTAGTCCAGCGGCTTCTCGGTGGATTCACCGACGGCCTTCAATGCCGCGAAATGCACGACGGCCGAGATACCACCGAACCGGGTCTGACCCACCTCGAAGCAACGGTCCAGCGCCGCTGCGTCGCGCACGTCGCCCTGCACGAAGACGGGCTCGCGGCCCGACAACTGCTGCAGCCGGGGCAGGACCCGCGCCGAGCTGTTGACCAGGTTGTCGATGCCGACCACATCGAATCCCGCCTCTTGCAGCGCGAGCCAGGTGTGGGAAGCGATGTAGCCGGTGGCACCGGTGAGCAGGACAGCAGGCATCAGCTGGGTGGGATGGAGTTCAGTCGAGTGTGAAGGTGGCGCTGCAGCCGTAGGAGTGCCCGGTGAAGGCACGCCGCAGGTAGTTGGCGGTCTGATCGTAGCGGGCGACGTTGCAACCGACCTTCAGGGAGCGCAACACCTCGTAATCGGCGCCGACCGAGAGCTGCGAGAAATGGCTGTTGGTCCGGCGGGTGCCTTCATCGACCACCACGCCGTCATCGAATCGGGACGTGGCGGCGCGGTTGACCTCGTAGCGGGCGTACGAGTAGGCCGTGGTCACGCCGATCTTGGCGGTGGGCTGGTAGCGGGCAGACAGGTTCAGCGACGTGGTGATCGTGCTGTAGTCATAGTTTGCGTCGAAGAACGCCAGCCCCAGCAGCGACTGGCGTTGCGAGAAACGGTCACTGCCGGTCGAACGCGACAGGCCGACGTTGTAGCGAATCAGGCCCCGCGGCGTGAACTCCCAGTTCAGCGAGCCGACCCAGCTGTTCAAGCGGCGGCCACTCAGGGCGTAGCGGCTGCTGCGTCGGCTCAAGGTCGCATCCAGGCTGCTCAAGCCCGTGGCCTGCCAGCCGACCTGCAGGTCGATGTTGTTGTCGCTCACCTTCTCGCCATTGCGGTTGGGGTAGTCGGTCTCGACACGCCGCACACCCACCCCCCACTGGAAGGTGTCGGTCAGGTTGTAAAGGAGGCGTGCGCCGCGGCTGTCCTGGTCGATGTCACGCGCCTTGTATTCGTCCACCGAGAAGCGCTGCTTCGCCCCCTCGAGCGAGCCCACCACGCTGAACCGCCCGCCCAGACCATACTGCAGCGCGGCCGTCTGGCCTTGCAGGGTGCGGATGTTGCGCACCACCGTCAGGCCGCCTGCCGTGTTGTTCTGGATCGGGTTCAGGCCCTGGTCGTAGTTGCCGTTGAGGCTGAGCCGGAAGTTGCGCCCGAACTCCGAGGTGAACGCCCCGTTGACGGTCTTGCTGTCGTTCTTCAGGTACTCGAAATTGCGGTAGCGCGACGCCCCCAGCGTGCCGGACAGGCGGTAGGTCTGGCGCCCATAGGCCTTGTTCAGCCCCCCGCCCAGCGATGTGACGCTGACCGTGTCGGAACGGGCATCCTCGGTGCGCGAGAAGTTGGAATCGTGGCGCACTGACTGGCTCAGGGTCAGGAACAGCGGCAGGTCCTCGTCGGACTCGGCATGGGCGGCGGCGCTGGCCCCGAGCGCGGCGACGACCAGCGCCGTGGTGCGGATCAGGGGGAAGGCGGGGCGGAACCGGTCAGACATGCTCACCTCTGTGATGGGTTGTGTGGGGCGGTCTCGCTTACCGATCAGTAAGCGTTGCGGTCGAACACCATCAGCCGGACGGTCCGGATGATGATCTGCAGGTCGAGGGCCAGCGACCAGTTGCGCAGGTACTCGAGGTCGTACTCGACGCGGGCCTGCATCTTGTCGATGGTTTCGGTTTCGCCGCGCAGGCCATGCACCTGGGCCCAGCCGGTGATGCCGGGCTTGACCTTGTGGCGCACCATGTAGGCCTTGATCAGGCGGCGGTACTCCTCGTTGTGGGCCACGGCGTGTGGTCGGGGGCCGACGATGCTCATGCGGCCCTGCAGCACGTTGATGAACTGCGGCAGCTCATCGAGCGACGTGCGACGGATGAAGGCGCCGAACGGCGTGATGCGCGGGTCGCCCTTGGTGGCCTGCTTCACCACCTGGCCGTTGTCCTGCGTGCGCATCGAACGGAACTTGTAGACGATGATCTCTTCGCCATCCAGGCCGTTGCGGCGCTGCTTGAAGATGATCGGCCCCGGCGAACTCATTTTGACGCCGACAGCCAGCGCCGCCAGGATCGGCGAAATCAGCACCAGGATGATGCTGGCCAGGATGATGTCGGAGACCCGCTTGACCAGCTCGTTCGTGCCCGTGAAGGGGGTTTCGCAGATGCCGACCACCGGCACGCCGTTCATGTCCTGCAACCGCCCCTGGATGATGCTGATGCCGAAGACGTCCGGCACGAAATAGAGCGAGGCCGTGGTGCCCTGCACGGCCTCGAGCAGTTCCACGATGCGGGGCTGCGAGCCCAGCGGCAGGGTGATGTAGACCTCGTGGATGCCATGCGCGTAGACGTAGTTGGCAACGTCGCGCAGGCCGCCGAGGCGCATGCTGACGGCTTCAGGCAGAACCCGGGTGTCGGTGCGGTCGTCGAAATAGCCGACGAACTCGGTGCCCTGGTCGGGGTGGCTCTGCAGCGCCCGGGCCACCTTGCCCCCCAGCGGGCCGGCGCCGACGACGATGGCACGTCGGCGGGCATGCGGTTGTGCAGACCGGTGCTTGATGATGGCCTTGCCCACCAGCACGGCCACCCACTGCAGCACCGGCGTCACCACGGCCCACGTCACCATCACCCGGAAGTCGAAGAACATCAGGCTGTTGGTGGCGTACCCGCACAGCCACAGGATGGCGAGCATCGCCACCCAGGAGCCCACGATGTCGATGCCCGCCTCCAGGCGCGAATCGATGAAACGGTTGCGTCCCGGAAAGGTCAGGGCAAACACCAGCAGGCACAGCGCCATCGCAGCGCGCTGGACCGGCTCGTCGTACCACGCCATGGCAGCCAGCAGGGAGGCCACCGTGATCGAAGGCTCCAGAAACGCCGCCACGAAAGAGGTGACCGACTGCGGGGCGTTGAAGAAGGTGCGGTTGTAGTTGCGGTTGTTGAACATGTACGCCGGGGGACCAACACCGAGGTCGCACCAACTGAAATCGAACCCGGCCGGCCCGTGACGACAGAAACGCCGCACAGGCTGGCCAGCTGGGGTTGCGCCGGGGTCCAGGGCATTGTGGCGCAAATCCCCCGGGCCGCCCGCTGCGACCACCTGACGTGGGGGCGAGTTCCGCGGGACTGTCGCCCCCCCCCTACAATCGGGGATATGTCTGCTCACCCCCTTTCGTGGATCGGCCCGGTGGCGCTGCCGCGCCTGGTCCTGCTGCTCAACCACATCGTGTCCAGCGAGCCGCAGGCGGTCGCGCGGCTGCTGCCCCATGCCGGGCGCAGCATCGAAGTCGGCTGGCAGGCGGCCGCTGGCGCCGACGCGCCGGCCCTGCTGAGCCGGCTGCTTCCAGCCGCCGAAGGCTGGTTGCCGCCGGCCGTGCGGCTGCTGATCACCCCTGCCGGCCTGTTCGAATTGCAGGAGCACCCGGCCGAGCCCGCCGGCCTGACCCTGACCGTCGCCCTGCCTGATCCGCTGACGCTGGCGCGCAAGGCCATCCGTGGCGAGCGCCCCGACGTGTCGATCGAAGGCGATGCCGCGCTGGCCGAGGTCGCGTCCTGGCTGATGAACCACCTCCGGTGGGACCTCCAGGACGACGTGGCCCGCTGGATGGGCACGGTGCCGGCCGAGGTGCTGCGCACCGTGGGCGAGTCGGTGCGACAGGGCCTGGCGCGCTGGCGCCCTGGCGCCCCTCGCTGAGCCTGCTCGCGGCCATGCGCGCCCTCTTCCGCCCGATTTTCATCGGCCTGATCGTCCTGCGCTACGGGCTGGACGGGCTGATGCTCGACAGCCTGCGCCGTCCGGGGCTCAGCCTGCTGGGCCGCATCCTGTCCACCGGGCGGCGACTCGACGCGCCCCGGGGCCAGCGTCTGCGCGAGGCGCTGGAGCGTTTGGGTCCGATCTTCGTCAAGTTCGGGCAGATGCTCTCGACGCGCCGCGACCTGATCCCGGCGGATGTGGCCGACGAACTGGCGCGGCTGCAGGACCGCGTGCCGCCTTTCCCTGGCGAAGAATCGGTCCGCCTGATCGAGAAGGCCCTGGGACGGCCGATTTCGGCGGTGTTCCGCGACTTCGAGGTCACGCCCGTGGCCAGCGCCTCTATTGCCCAGGTGCATTTCGGTGTGCTGCACGACGGCCGTGAGGTCGCCGTGAAGGTGCTGCGGCCGGGGATGCTGGCCGTCATCGACGACGACCTCGCGCTGATGCGCACGCTGGCCGGCTGGGTCGAGAAGCTCTGGGCGGACGGCAAGCGCCTCAAGCCACGCGAGGTGGTGGCCGAATTCGACAAGTACCTGCACGACGAGCTCGACCTGGTGCGCGAGGCCGCCAACGCCGCCCAGCTGCGCCGCAACATGCAGGGGCTGGACCTGGTGCTGGTGCCGGAAATGGTCTGGGACCTGTGCACCCCCACCGTGATGGTGATGGAGCGCATGAAGGGCGTGCCCATCAGCCAGATGGCGCGCCTGCGCGAGGCCGGCGTCGACATCAAGAAGCTGGCGCGCGACGGCGTGACGATCTTTTTCACGCAGGTCTTCCGCGACGGTTTCTTCCATGCCGACATGCACCCGGGCAACATCCAGGTCAGCCTGGCGCCCGACACCTTCGGCCGCTACATCGCGCTCGACTTCGGCATCATCGGCACGCTGACCGAGGTCGACAAGGACTACCTGGCGCAGAATTTCATCGCCTTCTTCCACCGCGACTACAAGCGCGTGGCGGAGTTGCACATCGAAAGCGGCTGGGTACCGGCCGCCACCCGGGTGGACGAGCTGGAGGCCGCGATCCGCACCGTGTGCGAGCCCTATTTCGACCGTCCGCTCAAGGAAATCTCGCTGGGCCAGGTGCTGATGCGTCTGTTCCAGATCTCGCGCCGCTTCAACGTCGAGATCCAGCCGCAACTGGTGCTGCTGCAGAAGACCTTGCTCAATGTGGAAGGCCTCGGGCGCGACCTGGATCCCGACCTGGATCTGTGGAGCACAGCCAAGCCCTTCCTGGAGCGCTGGATGCACGAGCAGGTGGGCTGGCGCGGGCTGCTGCACCGACTCAAGCGCGAGGCTCCGCGGTACGCCAAGCTGCTGCCCGAACTGCCCCGCCTCGTGCACCGCAATCTGGAACGCAGCGACAGCGCCGTCCACCGCGACCTGCTGGCCATCCTGGCCGAGCAGCGCCGGACCAACCGCATCCTCTCAGCCGTTGTGTGGATGGGACTGGGTTTCCTGATGGGCCTGTTCGTGGCCCGGCTCTTGCTGCAACTGCACGAATCCGGTGCGCTCTGAGAGGCGGCCGGGACGGACAAACGCCCCCCGGTCCGAGGGACGCTGTGCCGCGTCCTCTGCGGCTCGCCTCACTGGCACTACACTGCGCCCCCAACGCTTTCGCCCGGCCGCGTGGCCGCCCTTGTTCTTCGGCCTTGTCAGTTGAAAGGTTCTGCCGAACATGAACACGACCTTGCTCGCCTTCGTGATCCTCTATCTCCTGGGCACGATGGCCATCGGGATGTACGCGGGCACGCGCATCAAGAGCACCGCCGACTTCGCCGTCGCCGGGCACAGCCTGCCGCTGGCGATGGTGATCACCACCACCTTCGCCACCTGGTTCGGTGCCGAAACGGTGATGGGGATCCCCGCCAAGTTCGTCGAGGGCGGCCTCAACGCGGTGATCGAAGACCCATTCGGCGCATCGATGTGCCTGGTGCTGGTCGGTGCCTTCTTCGCCAGCCGGCTTTACAAGATGAGCCTGCTGACCATCGGTGACTTCTACCGTCAGCGCTATGGCAAGGGTGTGGAGATCTTCTGCTCGGTGGCCATCATCCTGAGCTATCTGGGCTGGGTGGCGGCGCAGATCACGGCGCTGGGCCTGGTCTTTGCGGTGCTCTCGGGCGGGGCCATCGCGCCGGCCACCGGCATGGTGATCGGCACGGCCCTGGTGCTGGCCTACGTGATGGTGGGCGGCATGCTGGCCGTGGCCTGGACCGACTTCGTGCAGATGATTGTGCTGGTGGTCGGGCTGTCCTTCATCGCCAATCTGGCGGCCGACCAGGCTGGCGGCGCCGACAAGGTGCTGGCATTGGCAGAGGCCAAGGACTGGTTCCGCATCCTGCCGGAAGCCACACCGACCGGCTGGGTGTGGTTCATCGCCGCGGCCATCACCATGATGTTCGGCTCGATTCCGCAGCAGGACGTGTTCCAGCGCGTGATGTCGGCCAAGGACAGCGACACGGCCCGCACCGGCGCCATCATCGGCGGCCTGAGCTACCTGGCTTTCGCCTTCGTGCCCATGTTCATCGTTGCATCGGCGCTCATCATCATGCCGGTCGAAACCCAGGACCTGCTGGCGAACGACCCCCAGAAGGTCCTGCCGACGCTGATCATGAGCAAGATGCCGCTGGTGGCGCAGATCTTCTTCTTCGGCGCGCTGGTATCGGCCATCAAGTCGACCTCGTCGGCCACCCTGCTGGCGCCCTCGACCAGCTTTGTCGAGAACATCCTGAAGAACATCCGCCCCGGCATGAGCGACCGGCAGCTGCTGCTGGCCATGCGGATCACGCTGCTGGTGTTCACCGCCCTGGTGCTCACCTACGCCATCGTGATGGAAGGCACGGCCATCTACGACCTGGTCTCGGCGGCCTACCAGATCCCGCTGGTCGGCGCCTTTGTTCCGCTGACCTTTGGTCTGTACTGGCGGCGCGCCACCACCCAGGGTGCGATCCTGTCCATCGTGCTGGGCATCGGCACACTGACGCTGTTCACGTTCCATGCCGGGCTGGGTGAAGCCTTTCCGGGGCAGCTGGCCGGCCTGCTGATGGCCCTCCTGGGCATGCTGGTGGGCTCGCTGGCTCCCCAGTTCGTGGCCGATCACCGCACCCGCCTGGCTTACCAGACCTGAGCGAGATCCAGGCCCTTGAAAGCGTCGGGTGATGTCCCCATTTAAAATAGTGTTTTCACGGGTGAGCCCGAGGTAGTTGACATGCCCATTTACGCCTATCGATGCGAGTCCTGCGGCCACGCCAAGGACGTCCTGCAGAAAATGTCCGATCCGGTCCTGACCACCTGCCCGTCGTGCGGGGCCGAGACGTTCCAGAAGCAACTCACGGCAGCCGGCTTCCAACTGAAGGGATCCGGCTGGTACGTCACCGACTTCCGCGGTGGCTCGGGCGGCACGAGCGCCCCGGCCACGGCAGCGTCCGCGTCTGCCGCTGCGTCCGCCAGCCCGGCGGCGGCCTCGGCAGAAAGCAGCTCGAGCAGCAGCAGCGACACGCCAGCGGCTGGCGGCTGCGGCAGCGCCTGCGCCTGCCACTGAACGATCCCCGGCCGTTCACCCTCATCCGGGCCGCCTCCGTGCGGCCCGAGCCCGTTGGCGGCCCGGTTTGTCGGGCATGATGCACGGCCCCTTTCACCATCCCATCCTTCACGTGAAGAAATACATCCTCACCGGCCTGCTGGTCTGGTTGCCCCTGGCCATCACCGTGTGGGTGCTGATGAACGTCATCGGCGCCCTGGACGGCATCTTCGCGTGGCTGGTGGTCGCTGCACAGACCGTGCTGCCGGCCAGCGTGGGCCCCTTCCTGCAGAAACTCCGCGAGATCCCCGGGCTGAGCGTCATCATCGTCGTGGCGTCGCTGCTGTTGACGGGCATGGCGGTGTCGAACATGGCGGGCCAGTGGCTGCTGAATCAGTCCAATCGCCTGTTTTCCAACATCCCCATCGTCAAGAGCATCTACATCTCGGTCAAGCAGGTGTCGGACACGCTGTTCTCGAGCAGCGGCCAGGCGTTCCGCGAGGCGGTCCTGGTGCAGTACCCCCGTGCCGGCTCGTGGACCATCGCCTTCGTGACGGGCAAGCCGTCCGGCGAGGTGGCCAGCAAGCTCCCCGACGACATGCTGACGCTGTACGTGCCGACCACGCCGAACCCGACTTCGGGCTTCATGCTCCTGGTGCCACGCGCCGATGTGCGCGAACTCGGCATGTCGGTCGATGAGGCGCTGAAGTACATCATCTCCATGGGCGTGGTGGCCCCGCCCACCCCCGCCAAGCGGCCCGTGCCCCCTGCCGTCGCATCGGCCAGCGCGCCGACAGCCCAATCCTGAACGACAATCGAGGGTTCGGAGCGCGGCGACCACGCTGCGCCCACCTGATTCACCTCCGAAAGAGAACACGACAATGCGCACCACTTACTGTGGTCTGGTCAGCGAAGCGCTGATGGGCCAGACCGTGACGCTGATGGGCTGGGCCCACCGTCGCCGCGACCACGGCGGCGTGATCTTCATCGACCTGCGTG
>JAJUHM010000061.1 GCA_029279925.1 Aquabacterium olei | reverse complement strand
GGCGCTGGTGGTGGCCGTCGCGCTGCCCGGCCGGGTCTGGTGGGGCGGCGCACGGCCCACGCGCCAGAACCTGCCCTATGCCGAACTCGCCGCGCAACTGCGGCAGCAGTGGGGCGGCACGGTGCCCCGTGTCGTGCTGGCCTCGCATCACCTTCCCGGGGCGAACCTGAAGGCCGCCTGGGGGGCGGACGTGCTGGTGCTGACGCCCGTCGTGCCCTGGGCCGCGCCCATTCCCTCCGAAGTCATGCTGGTGGCGCGCGCAGAAGACCTGACCGAGCCCCGTTTTCAGACCTGGCTGGCCGCGCGCACGGGGCTGACGCCCGACGCCATCCGCTGGTCTGGCGAGGTGGCTGCGCGGCCCTATCACCGCCCGCAGGGCGCGTCGGTCACGCTGCGCTGGGCCCGCGTGGTGGCCGAGCCCGGAAAGTGAGCCATGCCACGTCCGCCGTCTTCCGCGCCGATCTGGCTCTTTGATCTCGACAACACCCTGCACGATGCGAGCCGGGCGGTCTTCGGGCGACTGAACCAGTCGATGACGGAGTACATCGTCACCCACCTCGGCCTGCCGCCCCCAGAGGCCGATGCCCTGCGCCTGCACTACTGGCGCCGCTACGGCGCCACCCTGCTCGGGCTGGAGCGCCACCATGGCATCCGCGCTGCTCACTTCCTGGCCCAGACGCACACCCTGCCCGGGCTGGAGGGGGCGCTGTCCATGCCGCATGTGGACCGGATGGCGCTGCTGCGGCTGCCGGGGCGCAAGATCCTGCTGACCAACGCCCCGGCGGAGTATGCGCAGCGGGTGCTGACCACCCTGGATCTGGCCGGCGTGTTCGAGACCGTGGTGTCCATCGAGGCCATGCGTGTGTTCGGCGACCTGCGGCCCAAGCCCGACACGCGCATGTTGCGCGTGGTGCTGGCGCGGCTGAAGTTGCCGGCCCACCGCTGCATCCTGGTCGAGGACACCCTGGCCAACCTGCGCAGCGCCCAGAAACTGGGTCTGGGCACCGTGTGGATGCGGCACTACCTGAAGGACAACCCCCATGGCCCCGAGACGGCCACGGGTCGGGGGCGTCCGCGCTGGTTGCATGCCAGGATCCGGCGGCTCCGGGCCCTGCACCACTGGCGGCCGCATCGTCCTCGCTGACGTGGCCATGTACGCTCAATCCGTGAGCCTGGCTGGCGTGACGGTGTGGCTGCGATCCGACCGCACCGCCTGGTTGCCCCCCGACCAAGCGGGTGGCGTCGCCGATGGTGCCGCGGGCCACGCCTCGGCCGGAACCAAATGGCCCGCAGGCGGCACCCTGCTGGTGGCCGATGTGCACCTGGGCAAGGCCCATCAGTTCAGCGCCCTGGGCGTGCCCCTGCCGGCGTCGGCCCGCAGCGGGGCCGATGGCGACACGCTGGCGCGCCTCGCGGCAGCCCTGCACGCGACGGCGGCGCGCCGGCTGGTCGTGTTGGGCGACCTGTTCCATGGGCCCCAGGGGGGAGACAGCCCAGCGCGCTTTGCCCGGGCCATGGCCGCGTGGGCGGCGGGCCGCCCTGGTGATCTCCCGGCGGAATTGGTGCTGATCGGTGGCAACCACGACACCCGGGCCCGAGCGGACCTGTCGGCCCTGCAAGGCCTGCTTGGCGAGCGGCTGATCTGCCTGCCCGAAGAAGGGCACTGGCGACATGGGCTGTTGGCGTGTGCCCACCATCCCGAGCCGGTGGCCGGCGCGGGCTACACGCTGAGCGGCCACCTGCACCCGTGCGTGCACGTTCAGGCGCCGGGGCGCGACCGCCTGCGCCTGCCGTGCTTCTGGCTGGGCGATGCCGGTGTGCGCCCGGTCGGCGTCCTGCCGGCCTTCGGGGCCTTCACCGGCATGCATCCCATCCGTCCTGCCGGAGCGGACCAGGTGTGGGCCGTCACACCGCAGGGGCTCCATCGGCTGCCGGCCTGAGCGGGGTGCGTGCGTTCTACACTCGCGGGCATGAGCTCCCCTGACGTCGTGTCCCTGATCGCGCGCGCGGAATCCCTGCTGCAGCGCCTCGAATCCCTCGTTCCCTCGCCGCATCACAGTCCCGTGATTGCGCCCGACTGGCAGGCCTCCGTGGCCTTTCGCTATCGCAAACGCAGCACGGCCGCGTGGGCGTCGGGCTGGCTCGAGCCGGTGCGCCACGTGGCCCGCATCGGCTACGACGACCTGCAGGAGGTCGACACCCAGAAGGCACGCTTTGCGCGCAACCTGGCGCAGTTCGTGGCGAGACGGCCTGCCAACAACGTGCTGCTCAGCGGCGCCCGCGGCACCGGCAAATCGTCCCTGGTGAAGGCGGCCCTGCAGGCTCACGCGGCCGACGGCCTGCGCCTGATCGAGGTCGACAAGGCCGACATGATCGACCTGCCGGACCTGATCGACCTGGTGAGCCACCGGCCTGAGCGCTTCATCGTGTTCTGCGACGACCTCAGCTTCGACGAAGGCGAGCCCGGCTACAAGGCCCTGAAGTCCATCCTCGACGGCACGGTGTCGGCCAGCGGGGACAACGTGCTGATCGTCGCCACGTCGAACCGGCGGCACCTGCTGCCCGAATACCACTCCGACAACAAGAGCTACACCCGCTCGGACGATGGTGAACTCCATCCCGGCGAGGTTGTGGAGGAGAAGATCTCGCTGTCCGAGCGCTTCGGCCTGTGGATCAGCTTCTACCCATTCAGCCAGGACGAGTACCTGGCCATCGTGGCGCAGTGGCTGAGCCATTTCGGCCTGGATGCCGGAGCCATCGAGGCCGCCCGGCCCGAGGCCCTCGTGTGGGCGATCGAGCGCGGGTCGCGTTCCGGTCGTGTGGCGTACCAGTTTGCGCGCGACCACGCTGGCCGACTCCAGGGGGATGCGTCATGAGCACGGCATCGTCCGAACGCAAGTCGTACCACGTGATGGACGCGACCGACCGTGTGCCGGTCGAGGTGGCCGTGGGCGTGCTGATCGAGCGCGATGCGCACGGGCGCGAAGGGCGCTTTCTGCTGACCTCGCGCCCGGAAGGCAAGGTCTACGCGGGCTACTGGGAGTTTCCGGGCGGCAAGCTGGAAGCCGGGGAAACGGTCGAGCAGGCCTTGCGCCGGGAGCTCACCGAGGAGCTCGGCATCACCATCGGCGAGGCCCATCCGTGGCAGGTGGAGGTGATGGACTACCCCCACGCCCGCGTGCGCCTGCATTTCTGCAAGGTCTACACCTGGGATGGGGTGTTCGAGATGCGGGAGGGGCAGCACATGGCGTGGCAGTCCTTGCCTGTCGAGGTGACGCCGGTGTTGCCGGGCACCATTCCCGTGCTGCAGTGGCTTGCCGCCGAACGGTGCCATGCAGGGCTCACCCACCAGGACGTTCCGGCGGGAGCCTGACTCACGGCGCCGAGGCGCCGCAGCATCAGTTCGATGCGGCGCTGGCGGCCGGTGCCGCTTCGCTGGCCGGGGCGCTGGCACCCGAGGCCGACTCTTCGGTGTGGGGTGCGTCGATCCCGTGCTTCTCACCGCCCATGTCGATGTCGGCGTCGGTCTTGCTGAGCACCAACACCACGATCGCGGCGAACACCACGAAACCCACAAGCATCTTCCACATCATTTGTCTCCAGTTGGGGGCGCAGGGTTGCGCCCTGTCAGTTTCAGGCACCTTCTGGGCGCCACCGTGTTCAAGCGCATCCAGCGCGGGCGCATTGTGAGCCCGGCCGGCATGTCTTGTTCCTCCGTAGCATCCCGGGGGTGGGCTGCTCCGTCAAGGGGCATACCCCTGCGCTATTCTGGGACACCTGCGCGTTGAAGCAGTCGATGTTGACCAACAACGACACACAGAAAGCGAGACAAGCGATGAGCCCTTACCAGACCCTCGACTGGAACGTGGATGCCGATGGGGTGCTGCTGCTGAGACTGAACCGGCCCGAGCACCTCAACGCCTTCACGGTGGAGATGGCGAACGAACTGGTCGATGCCTTTCAGCGCGCCAGCCAGGACGATGCGGTGAGGGCCGTCGTCGTGACGGGCGCGGGCAAGGCCTTCTGTGCGGGCATGGACCTCTCGGTGGGCGGCAACGTCTTCGGCCTGGACGAGCAGCAGCGACCGACCCTGGAGGACCTGCGCGAGCGGCTCGACGACCCCGCCATCCTGAACGGTGTGCGCGACACCGGGGGGCGGGTGGTGCTGTCCATCTTCGATTGCAAGAAGCCGGTCATTGGCGCCATCAACGGGGCCGCGGTGGGCATCGGCGCCACGATGACGCTGCCGATGGACATCCGCCTGGCGTCGGACAAGGCGCGCATCGGCTTCGTGTTCGGCCGCATCGGGATCGTGCCCGAAGCCTGCTCCAGCTGGTTCCTGCCGCGCATCGTGGGCATCTCGCAGGCGCTGGAATGGACCTACATGGCCGATGTGTTCGATGGCCAGGAGGCACTGCGTGGCGGCCTGGTCAAGGCCGTCGTGCCGGCCGAGCAACTGCTGAACGAGGCGCTGAAGATCGCGCGCCGCATTGCGACCGAGCGCTCGGCGGTGGGCATCGCGCTGACGCGCCAGATGATGTACCGCAATGCGGCCCAGCCGCACCCGCTGGCGGCCCACCAGGTGGATTCGCTGGCGATGTTCTACACCAGCATCGGCGATGGCAAGGAGGGCGTGCAGGCCTTTCTCGAGAAGCGCCCGGCCCGGTTTGCCAGCCAGGCATCCGACATGCCGCCGTTCTATCCGTGGTGGTGACGCAGGCCGCGCATCGGCGCGCAGGCGCTGCACCATGAAAAAGCCCGGCACAAGGCCGGGCTCGGGATGCGATGCAGGGCGCGCATCGGGCAACGCGTGCGCCGCCCAGGCTCGCGAACCGATCAGCTCAGCTGGTTGCTGATGAGCTTGGTCAGTTCGAACATCGTGACCTGATCCTTGCCGAAGATGGGCTTCAGCTTGGCGTCGGCATTGATGTTGCGCTTGTTGGCTTCATCTTGCAGCTTGTGTGCCTTGATGTAATCCCACACCTTCTTGGTGACCTCGGTACGCGGCAGCGGGTCCTTGCCGATGACGGCGGCCAGCAGCGGGCTCGGGGTCAGGGGCTTGGAGAAGGCGGCGTTCGGGGCGCGCTTCGGAGCAGCTGCCTTGTCGGCAGTCTTGGTGGCGGCCTTCTTGGCCGGGGCTTTCTTCGCAGTTGCCATGTGAATTCACTCCAGAGAGAAGTCGGAATCTGTGGGCCCCGGGCGCTGGCTGCGTGCGCAAGCGTTCCTCTGAGGCGATGCATCGGACATGGTAATGCTTCTTCCCAGGCAAAACCATGCTTTCCTGGCCAATGTGGCCGGGGCACGTCACGATTTTGCCCCGTGAAGCGCCGGCGCGGCCCGCGAGCCCGGGGGAGCAAGCGGTATGCCGGCACCCTGGAATGGCGGTGCATGGAACATCCCGTGACAGCCGGCTTGGCATGAACGCGCTTTGGTGTTCAATCCAGGGGGTCCCCCTCGACCCAGGAGCAAGTTGATGACCCCTCAAGCCGTGCTGGCCCAGCCCTTCACCCTGCCCAATGGCTCGGTGGTTCGCAACCGCCTGTTCAAATCGGCCATGAGCGAAGCCCTGGGCACGCGGGCCGGCGCGCCGACGCCGGAACTGGCCCGGCTGTACGGGGCCTGGGCCGATGGCGGCATCGGCCTGTGCGTGACGGGCAATGTGATGATCGACCGGGGGGCGCTCGGCGAGCCGGGCAACGTCGTCATCGAGAGCGACGAGCACCTGGCGGCCCTGACGGCCTGGGCCCATGCCGCCACCCGAGGGGGCGCGCAATGCTGGGTTCAGCTCAACCATCCGGGCAAGCAGGCGCCCAAGGGGCTCAACCGCGAAAACGTCGCGCCGTCGGCCGTGCCGTTCCGACCGGACATGCAGGCCTTTTTTCCCACCCCGCGTGAGTTGACAGACGCCGAGGTGCGCGCCCTGGTGGCCCGGTTCGGTGTGGCGGCGGGCGTGGTCAAGCGCGCCGGGTTCACGGGGGTGCAGATCCATGGCGCCCATGGCTACCTGGTCAGCCAGTTCCTGTCACCCCATCACAACCGCCGCGAAGACGAGTGGGGCGGCACGCCCGAGAAGCGGCGGCGTTTCGTGCTGGCCGTGTACCGGGCCATGCGCGAGGCGGTCGGCCCGGATTTCCCGATCGGCATCAAGCTCAACTCGGCCGATTTCCAGCGAGGCGGCTTCACGGAAGAGGAGTCGCTGGACACCATCCGTGCGCTGGCCGAGGCCGGCATCGACCTGATCGAGGTGTCGGGCGGCACGTACGAGGCCCCGGCCATGACGGGGGTGAAGGACAAGGCGCAGCCGGTCAAGGAGAGCACACGGCAGCGTGAGGCCTACTTTCTCGCGTTTGCCGAGAAGGCGCGCCAGGCCGTGCGTGTGCCGCTGGTCGTGACGGGTGGCTTTCGCTCGCTGGAGGGCATGGCCGAGGCCGTGACCTCCGGGGCGGTCGACTTCGTCGGTCTGGCGCGCGCACTGGCGATCGAGCCTGATCTGCCGCGGCGCCTGCTGGCTGGGCAACAGCCGCAGCAGACCGTGCGCCCGATCCGCACCGGCATTGGCATGGTCGATCGCATGGGGCTGATGGAGGTGACGTGGTACACGGGGCAGCTCAAGCGCATCGGCCGGGGAGAGCCGCCCAAGCCGAAGGAATCGGCGCTGTGGGTGCTGCTGGGCTTTCTGATCAAGCAGGCGGGCCTGGGGCGCAAGAAGAAGCCGACGCGCCTGCGGGCGAGCTGAGGCCGGCGGCTCACCCGTGGCTCATCGCGTGAGCGAGGGCCGGTCGGGCTGAAGCAGGTCGGGGTCGATGTTGTCCAACGTGCGCACGCCCGACAGCGCCATGGCGATCTCGAGCTCGTCGCGGAGCAGCCGGAGCACGTGGGCCACGCCCAGTGCGCCGGCGGTGGCCAGGCCATGAACCTGAGGGCGACCGACCAGGACGGCACGGGCGCCGAGCGCCACCACCTTGAGCACGTCAGTGCCCCGGCGGATGCCGCCATCGACCATGACGGTGAGGTCGTCGCCAACGGCCGCTGCGATGGCGGGCAGCGCGGCCGCCGTCGGCACAGCCGTATCCAGCGTGCGCCCACCGTGGTTGGACACGATCAGGCCTTGAACGCCGTGGTCGCGTGCCAGCCGGGCATCGTCTTCATGCAGGATGCCTTTGAGCACGATGGGCAGGGGCGTGGCGTCACGCAGCCAGGCAATGTCGCGCCAGGTGGGGGCCTGATGCAGCAGGCCGTCGAACATGGCGCTCTGACCGGCCTGCAGCGCGGGAGCAGGCCAGGGGGTGAGGCCACGCAGGTTCACCGCGTCGATGCCCGGCGGCACCGCAAAGCCGGCCCGACGCTCGCGATCGCGGGCACCTGTGGCCGGTGCGTCGACGGTGACCACCAGCGCTTCGTAGCCGGCGCGCTCGGCCCGGCGCACCAGGTCCAGTGTGAAGTCTCGGTCGTGCTGGATGTAGAGCTGGAACCACAAGGGCCCCCGACCGGCATCGCCGCCGATGGCCTGGGCGACCATTTCAAGCGGCACGCTGGCTTGGCTGCTGAGGACCAAGCCGGCCCCCTGCGCCGAGGCGGCCACGGCGGAGGCCAGCTCGCCATCCGGGTGGGCCATGCGCTGGAAGGCCACGGGGGCCAGCAGGATCGGGTGCGCACAGGTCCGGCCGAACAGGGAGACCCGGGTGGGCCCACCGGTCAGGTCGCGCAGCACGCGGGGCTTGAGGCGCCAGGCGTGCCACGCCGCACGGTTGTCTGCCTGGGTCTGCTCGTCGGCCGCGCCGCCCTGGAAGTAGGCCCACGCCGCCTCGGGCAGACGGCTCGCGGCCACGCGTTCGTGGTCGCACAGGGCCACGACGTCCGGGGGCAGGGCAGGCAGGTCGGCCATGTGGGTTCAGGCCACGTCGTGTGGGCCAGGGGGCGGTTTATGGCCCGTGATCATCGCACGCACCAGGTTCTCGCGATGGCGCCGGCTGGTCAGGGCCACGCCGGCCAGGTGCCCGGCGATGAGGGCCAGCAGCAGCCAGCCCAGCAAGCGATGCAGCTGATCCAGCCAGGCCTCGCCCCAGAAGGCGTCGGTGGTGTAGAGCCAGCCGCTCACGGCCAGGGCGGCGACCGTCGCCCACAGGGCCAGCGCCATCCAGCCGCCCAGCGGGTTGTGGCCGATGTGGCGCTGCTCGGTTTGCTGCCAAACCTGGCGTGCGTACTGGGCGGTGGCGCGGGGGCCTTGCACGAACTGGCTCAGGCGTGCATACCGCGAGCCGAACCGACCCCACGCGAGCCGAACCGCCACGAGGGCTCCGGCCACCAGTCCGGCGTTTTCGTGCGGGCCGAAGCCCACGCCGTCCAGGGTGCTGATCCACGCGGTGCTCACGCACAGCACCAGGGCCCAGTGTGTGGCCCGAACCAGCCAGTCCCAGACTGGCATCAGTCCGGCTGCTTGACGGCGCCGACCTTCTCGAAGGTCTTGGGGTTGAAGTAGACCTCGGCGCGCTTGCCGTTCTCGTCGAAGCCATAGACTTCGTAGCAGCCGTTGTCCACCTTGACCTGGCGGACCTTCTTCCAGCCGTCGTCCAGCAGCTTTTGCTGAAGGTCCATCTGCTTGCGCCATTCGGCCTTGGGCACGTCGCACTTGAACTCACCGTGGGCGAGGGCGGTACCGCAGGTCAGGAGCGACGCGCTCAACGCGAGGGCCAGTTGAAAAGACTTGGTCATGGGGTGTTCCGTGTTGGGGAGGGAGGTCGGTGGCTCACACATCGATCCACATGCGCAGCAGGTTGTGGTAGGTCGCCGTCAGGCCGATGACGGCCTCGTCGGTTTCGCCCACCGTGCTGCGCAGGCACATCAGGTGCATGTCCATGTCGTACAGCAGGCGCCGCTGTTCGTCGCTGCGCACCATGCTCTGGACCCAGAAGAAGCTCGCGATCCGGTGGCCCCGGGTCACGGGCTCGACGCGGTGCACGCTGGTTCCCGGGTAGACCACCATGTCGCCGGCCGGCAGTTTCACGCGGCGGGGACCGAAGGTGTCTTCGATGACGAGCTCTCCGCCGTCGTACTCGTCGGGGTCGCTGAGGAAGATGGTGCAGGACACGTCGGTGCGCACCCGTCCAGCGCCACCGGGAAGGTGCCGAATGGCACTGTCGACGTGGTTGCCGAAGGTGTTCAGGCTGCCGCCGTAGCGGTTGAACATGGGCGGAGACACCTGCCGGGGCAGGGCCGCCGAGAAGAACAGGGCATGGCGCTGGAGGGCCTGCAGCACCATGTCCTGCAGTTGCCGCGTGAGCGGGTGGCTCTCGGGCAGCTGTTCATTGCGCTTGGCCTGCGCCGCCTGCGACCCCGAACTCACGCGGCCGTCCGACCATGGGGCCTCGGCCAGCAGGGCGCGGGCCTGGCGGACTTCGTCCGGTGTCAGAACGTGTTGAGCATGGAGCAACATGGCGGCGAGTCAGGTCAGAAGCGGGTGCCGACGGTCAGCTTGATCGAGCGGCCTTCGCCCAGGATGGAGAAGCCCGGGTAGAGCTGGTCACCGTAGGTGCGGTTGGCCAGGTTGGTGACGTTCAGCTGGGCGTAGGTGTCCGGCGTGAACTTGTACTCGGCCATGGCGTCCACCACGGTGTAGCCACCGGCCTTGGCCGTGGTCGAAGCCGCGCCGGACGTGCCCTGCAGCGGGCGGTTCTCCGAGGCACCACGCAGTCCGGCCGCCACGCGGAACTTGGGCATGGCCTGCCAGCTCAGCCAGGTGGCGCCGGTGTGGCGCGGGGTCAGACCCACGCGCTGACCCAGGCCGGTGCCGGCGGAACCCGTGCGGTCGATCTTGGCTTCAGGGATGTAGGCGTACGAGAAGTAGACCTCGACATCCTGGGTCACGCGGCCCACGACATCGACCTCGAGGCCGCGCGAGTGACGCTTGCCCGACAGCGTGTAGGCGCTGGTGGCAAAGTCGATGTAGGTGGTGCGTTCGTTGAACTTCTCGGTGCGGAACAGGGCGAACCGGGTCGAAAGGTCGCCGTTCAGCCAGTCCAGCTTGGCGCCGATCTCGATGTTGCGGCTCTTTTCGGCCGGCGTGTTGGCGTTCAGTGCCGACGTGAACTGGTAGGTGTCCGCCGCGGTGTTGAACGACGAGCTGTGCGAGAAGTGGAACGAGGCCTCCTGGGTCGGCTGGTACAGCAGGCCGACGCGGTGACTCCACAGGGCGCTGTACTTCAGGTGCGTCAGCGCGGTGGCCGTTGGCGTCAGGCTGGGCGAGGCGTTCGTGCCGAAGGTGAGCGACTGTGTCGTGGTCTCGAAGCGGTCCCAGCGCACGCCGCCCAGTACCTTCCAGTGGTCGGCAATCTGGATCAGGTCCTGTGCGTAGGCGCCCAGCGCCCAGCCTGCATAGCTCGATGTTTCTCGCCACAGCGGGCCGTTGCCGGTGCCCGTGAGGTCGGCTTCGTTGTTCGGGTTGCCCACAGTCGCGCCCGGTCGCGTCCCAAGCGTGTTGCGCGCGCCGTTGTTCGAGTAGCGCGTGGCCTGCTCGGCCGAGAGGTCGACGCCCGTCAGCACTTCGTGCTTCATGCCCAGCAGCGTCAGCTTGTTGCTGAAGTCGCTTTGCAGGTAGGTGCCGTTGTACGTGTCCTTGCGGGGGTTGAGGCCGCCGCGCGTGATGCCGGTGTTGGCGTTCAGGTTGGCCTGTGTGGTGCCCGCAGCAAACGATGCCGTGGTGCTCCACTGGCTGCGTGCAAATTCGCCGGACCGGAACTGCGTGCGCAGTTCGGCATCGCCACCGAAGCGGTGCACGTGCGAGGCTGAGACATAGGTGGCCTCGCCCTTGAGGAAGTCGCCTGCGGTGCCGTAGTACGAGTTCGGGTTGAGGTTCTTGGGCACCTGGCCCCCGACATAGCGGAAGCCGTTGAGCGGCTTGTTGTCGACGTTCAGATAGAACAAGCCCACCGTGAATTCGTCTGCCGTGCCGATCCCCCAGCTGTAGGTCGGTGCCACGCCGTACTTCTTCACCGTGGCGCCGTAGTTGTCGGCGTGGGTGACCATGGCGTTGATGCGCAGCGCAGCGTTCTCGTCGGTCCGCTTGTTGAGGTCGACCGTCGTGCGCAGGTAGTCGCCCGTGCCGAGGGTGGTAACCAGATCGGTCTGGTCGGCCAGCATGGGCTTCTTGGTGACCTGGTTCACCACGCCACCCGTTGAGCCACGCCCGAAGATCATCGAAGCAGAGCCACGCATCACCTCGATGCGGTCGTAGTTGAAGGTGTCGCGGTCGTACTGCGAGGGGTCCTTCATGCCGTCAATCAGCAGGTCGCCCACCGTGGCCACGGGGAAGCCGCGCATGCGGATGTCCTGGTCAGTGCCGTTCTCGGTGGCGGCGAAGGTGATGCCGGCCGTGTAGTGCAAGGCTTGCTTCAGCGTGTCGAGCTTGACGTCATCGAGCAGCTTTTCCGTCATCACGGTGATCGACTGCGGGATGTCTCGGATCGCCTGCTTGCCCTTGCCGATGTTGGTCGTGACGGTCTGCAGGTTCTCCTTGGACGGCGCTGCCTGCTGCTTGGCGGCCTTCACGCCCACGGCAGGCAGGGTCTGGCTGGCGGTGGTGGCCTCGCCGGCCGGGGCCGTCTGCGCCATCACCGGCGCCGCCAGCAGGCTCAGGCCCATGCCGGCGGCCAGGGCGCCGAGCGGCAGGACGGTTGGGAGAGATCGGGTGGGGGCCTGCGCAGGGCGGGCCACACGGGTACGACGTCGGGACATGAGAAAAACTCCAGAGGGCAGGGGGCCTGCGGTGCAGGCCTGGAATGCCGGGCTCCGGGTGGCTGGCTGGTCCTGTTCAGGATGGGCTGGCGGGCGAGAGGATCCGGTTGATATACAAATGATAACGATTCGTAATACGAATCGATCAAAAGGCCGACCTCCGAGCCAGGGGGAATGACACATTCCCGCCACACGGACGCGGTGTCACGCGGCCAAAAAAAATGCGCTGACCCACGCCGTTTCGCACACGGATCCGTCAGCCCCACTTGCCCCAGGATCCCGATGTCCCCACACCGGAGCGGCCGTCCTGCCAGACGGATCGCGCTCCTCGCGAAACGGCGCTGAACCGGTCAGCGCATGGATGCACTGTAATGCAAACAATTCTCATTTGCAACCTGTGCGCGGGGTGGACGCCATGTGTGGCTGATCTGCGTCAAACCCGGGGTCTGCTGCCCGCCCGGGGGAGGGTGTCGGGTGCATGATCCCCGGGTCGTTTCACCGGAGTTACCCATGCATGGCTCACCCGCCGTGGTGGTCGCCCTCAACGCCCTGCTCGTCGACGAGCTGGCCGCGCGCGACCAGTATTTCATCCATTCCCGCATGCTGGCCGAGTGGGGCTTCGCGAAAGCGGCTGCCCGCATCGCGCACGAGATGGAAGACGAGACCGGTCATGCCGATGCCTTGATCCGCCGCATCCTGATGCTCGGGGGGCATCCCGACATGAAGCCGTCCACGCTGACCATTGGCCACGATCTGCCTGAAATCTTTGCCAACGACCTCGCGGTCGAAATCTCGGTCACGGCCCACCTCCGTGAGGTGATGGCCCTGTGCGAACACGAGCGCGATTTCGTCACCCGCGACATCCTGTTGCCGATGCTGATCGACACCGAGGAAGACCATGCGCACTGGCTGTCGCAGCAGCTCAACCTCATCCGCCTGATGGGGCTGCCGAACTACCTGCAAAGCCAGCTCGGCTGACGCCGCTGCCGCCCGGCCCGCGAGGCGCCGCCGGGTGCCTGTGGCGCGTGGGGTCAGGCTTGAGGGCTGTCGGTGGCGGTCTTGCTGCCGCCGATGTTCGGGGCGGTCTTCACGCTCCAGACCATCGTGACGGCGAGGATGCCGATCACCACGCCGAGCGACACCAGCACCGGGATCTTGTACAGGTCGATCAGCATCATCTTCGTGCCGATGAAGACCAGCACCACGGCCAGGCCATAGCTCAGCAGCCAGAACCGGTGAACAATGCCAGAGAGCGCAAAATACAACGATCGCAATCCCAGTATTGCAAAAACATTGGAAGTGTACACAATAAACTGGTCCTGGGTGATCGCCAGAATGGCCGGAATACTGTCAACTGCAAAAATCAGGTCTGTAGTCTCAACCAGCAGCAGCACCAGGAACAACGGCGTTGCATACCGTTTGCCATC
>JAJUHM010000060.1 GCA_029279925.1 Aquabacterium olei | reverse complement strand
GCCGCCATCGTGCTGGCCGCCGTGGACGGCGCCAAGGTGCAGCTGGCCGCTGGCGTGACGGCCGACACGACGGCCAAGGTCAAGGCGGGTGAGCTGGTCAACTTCGTCGCCCAGCAGGTGGGCGGCAAGGGCGGCGGCAAGCCCGACATGGCCATGGCCGGCGGCACCGACGCCGCGGCGCTGCCCCAGGCCCTGGCCGGTGTGCAGGCCTGGGTGGCCGAGCGGCTGTGATCTCGGGCTGCGTTGGCGGCCTCCTGCATGGAAAGCGCCCTCCGGGGCGCTTTTTTCATGGCGAATCGGCTTTGACGCGGCCCGGGATCGGGAATTTGTCAGCCAGGAATCCTTCCAGTCGCGCAACATCCTGTCGGGATCGGCATCGGTTTTCTAAAGTGGGAACCAAGATGAACCCCTCCTGAGGCAGATCTCCATGAGCACCGATACCATCAAAGCCACCGCCAAGCACCCCATCGTGCCGCGACTGAAGCTGCAGTTCGGTCTGGATGGCGACATTCCGAAGTACTGGATGGGCGGCGACCCGTTCCAGTCGCGCTTCTGGGACGCGCTGTCCATCATCTTCCCGCCGGGCGAGAAGTACTTCATGAACTGCGTGCGCGATTTCCGCGACCAGATCAACGACCCCAAGCTTCTGCAGGAAATCAAGGATTTCAACCTGCAGGAAGCGCAGCACAGCATGGTGCACCGCCAGGACAACGACCGCCTGCGCAAGCAGGGCGTCGATGTCGACAAGCTGACGGCCTTCGTCGACAACATGCTGAACAAGGACTACCGCAGCAAGTACAGCAAGGGCTACAACCTGGCGGTTACCTCGGCGCTGGAGCACTTCACGTCCATCATCGCCCACAGCCTGTTCGACAAGCGCGACATCATGAAGCACGCCGATCACCGGGTGCGGGCCATGTACAACTGGCACGCCATCGAAGAGGTGGAGCACAAGGGCGTGGCCTATGACGTGATGGAAGACTACGCCAAGGTGGGCTACTTCAAGCGCGTGGCGGCCCTCGTGCATGCCACCGTGATGTTCCCCGTCACGATTCACCGGGTGCAGCATGCGCTGCTGAAGCACGACGGTTTCACCGGCTGGCAGCGGCTGAAGCTGTCGGCCAAGGGCATCGTGTGGATGTTCAAGCCGGGCGGTCTGCTGCAGCCCATGGCCAAGGCCTACTGGCAGTACTACAAGCCGGGCTACCACCCCTGGCAGGAAACCGAGCAGCCGGGCTACGAGCAGTGGCTGGCGGCGTTCAACGCCAGCGGTGACCCGGTCAAGGCCAGCGAAGAAACGCGCATGGCACTGGCACTCTGATCACGACCATCCTTTCTCGACTCCTAAGAGATTCAGGGCCCCTCGGGGCCCTTTTTTTTCGTCCGCTCGGCACCCCGGGAAACCCCTGAGGGCTGGGTGTCGCAGCCGAAACCTTGCTGTCACGCTTCATCCTTCTGGCTAGAAGGGGTATTCAGAAGAATGAGGGCATCGCAATACAACAAAGAGGCAAGCCATGACCACCAAGTACCCTGCCTTGCACCCCATCGTGCCGCGCGAGCGTCTCGACTTCAGCCTCGACGACAAGGACATCCCGAAGTACTGGTTCGGCGGTGACCCCTTCAAGACCCGGCTGTTCGACGCGATGTCGCTGATCTTTCCTCCGGGCGAGAAGTTCTTCATGACCTGCGTGCGCGACTTCCGTGACCGCATCCGGGATCCGCAGCTGCTCGACGAGATCAAGGGCTTCAACCGCCAGGAGGCCCAGCACAGCATGGTGCACAACCAGTACAACGAACGCCTGCGCCAGCAGGGCATCGATGTGGATCGCCTCACGAAATGGCTGGACGACCTGCTCTTTGTCCACTATCGCGGGCACCGCAGCCGCGAGTACACGCTCGCCATCACGTGTGCGCTGGAGCACTTCACGTCGATCGGCGCCCACACGCTGTTCGACAAGCGCGACATCATGAAGGAGGCGGACCCCCGCGTACGGGCCATGTACGCCTGGCACGCCATCGAGGAAGTCGAGCACAAGGGCGTGGCGTATGACGTCATGATCGATTACGCCAAGGTGGGTTACCTCAAGCGCGTCGTCGCGATGCTGCACACCAGCGTGATGTTCCCGCTCACCATCCACTACTTCTGTCATCAGATGCTGAAGATGGACGGCTTTTCGTGGTGGGAGCGCCGCAAGATGCAGATGAAGGGCATGTGGTGGCTGCTCAAGCCCTCGGGCCTGCTGGCGCCGTTGATCAAGCATTACTTCCCGTACTACCGGTTGAACTTCCATCCCTGGCAGGAAACCGATCAACCGGGCTACGACCAGTGGCTGGCGGCTTTCAGCGTGAACCGCGACCCCGTCGAAGCCAGTGAACTGATGCGCGCCGCCCTGGCGCGCTGACGGATTCCCCCGCGCGTCTCGCTCGAACTGGTTAGACTTCGGCACACTCAATGGGAGTGTGCCGATTTCGTTTATGCGTATTCCACTTCCGCCCGCCATGCTGGAGGCGTTGGGCATCAAGCCCATCCCGCTGTTCATGCTGTCCAGCTGGATCAAGGCCGCAGCCAAGTGCGGCTTCAATGTGCAGCCGTTGTTCAAGGAGGCGGGGATCACCATCGACCTCATCCGTCTGGAAGAGGCGCGGGTGTCTCCGTTGCAGATGGTGTCTGTGCTGGAACAGTGTGTGGCCATGTCGCCTGACCAGTACTTCCCGCTGGTGTTGGGGGACACCTTTGCCTTCGAGTCGCTCCCCGAATTCGAAACCTTGCTGACCACCAGCCCGACCCTGCGCGATGCGCTGGAGGCGGCCAAGATGGCGCGCAAGGTGGTGCTGCCCTGGATCACCATCGAGCTGGAGGAAAGAGGTGACGAGGCCAAGGTCTGCATCGGCTTCGACGTCCCGGTGCCGGACCTTGCCAGCTTCGGCTTGCCGCTGCACCTGGTGTCGCACGCCATCTTGGCCTGCGTGCGCAAGTTCGGGCGCAATCTCGTGGGCCATGAGGACAACTTCCGGGCGGTGCATTTCCAGATCGCCGAAGACGCCACGCCGTATGCCGAACAGATGCGCCGCTTCTTCCCGGAGGGCATGGTCCGCTTCGGACAGAAGGAGGACGCGCTGATCTTCGATCGGGCGGCGCTTGACGTGCCGTTGGAGGGCGCGTTTCCTGCACTGCACGAGCAGGCACAGCGGTTGGCTGAGCAGCGCCTGGGCAAGGAGGCCCGCCGCCAGGGGGTGGCCGCTGAGGTCGAGGAACTCATTGCGCGTGAGCCGGCCCTGCTGGCCCTCGGTGTCGAAGACATGGCAGACCGGCTCAACCTGCATCCCCGAACCCTCCAGCGCCGCCTGAAAGACGAGAACGACAGCTACCTGGGGGTGCAGGCGCGCATGCGCCATCGCCTCGCCTGCGACTGGCTCAAGCGCGGAGAGCTGTCGATCGACGACATCAGTGCCCGACTCGGCTTTTCGGATCGACGCGCCTTCACGGCAGCCTTCAAGCGCTGGGAAGGGTGTACACCGAGCGCGTGGCGAGAGCGACAACTGTGATTTTCGGCAATCGAATCGTGTAACAGGTGTAGTCTGAAGGGCCTCTCAAGGGCCCTTTCTTTTGCGCGTTTTGTACCGCACCAAGGGAAACCGAGCGGTACCAAGGGGGCTTTGGAGGCCACTGGAATAGGGGGAATGTCGCTCGATCTTCCGATTTGGCGCAGGATGTTCCTTGGCGGCCACCAGGGTGGGGCCTAAATTCAGACACATGCGATGTCCGTCTAACGCGATTTGTAACGGCATCAAATCTGAATGGGTGGGTTGTCAGATGACTCCCCCGTCCTTACTGTGTAGTCGACCCGAACAGGACCGCCATGCAAGCCACGCAAGCCATCCGTCCCACATCGTCGTCCGTTCCGTTGCCCGCCCTGGGCAGCTGGCGTCAGGCCGCCTCCGTGTGCGGCTTCCCTGTCGAGCAGGCACTCAGCGAGGCAGGCATCGGCCTCAACGACAAGACGCAGGCGCAGTTGCGCGTGACGCCCGAGGCGCTGCTCAAGGCGTTCTCGCAGTGCGTCGAGCGGGCCAAGGGCCGACACTTTCCCTTCGTGCTGGGTGACTGCTTTGTTTTCGAGCATTACGCCGAGTTCGACGCCTTCATCGCCTCGTGCTCCACGGTGCGCGACATCCTGGAGTTGGCCGGATGGGCCCGGGAACTCGTGGCGCCGTGGATGGAGTTGCGGCTCGACGAGTTCAACGCCGAGGCCCACCTGCGCGTCGAGATGACCGTGCCGCATGCGGACCATGCCAAGCTCGCGCCCGTTCGCGAGGTGGTGTTGGCTGCCATCTACCAGCTCATCACCCGGGCCACCCGAGAGCCGCAATGGTTGCTGTCGGTGCGGGTGTCCGGCGCAAAGCCGGAGTACGCCCAGGAGTTCAATGACCATTTCCGTGTGCCGGTGTTCTTCGACGAGGGGATGGACGCCCTGGTGATGGACCGGCGCTGGCTCGACGCCCCCTTGCGCACGCCGGTGCCGCAGGTGCTCACCCGCGCGCGCCAGATGATCGAGCGTCGTCTCAGCCAGGAGGGCGGTTCGCGCCGCGTGTCGGACGAGGTGCGCTGGGCGCTGGAGCGCCGCCCGGAGTTGCTGCGTGAAGGGCTGGATGCCACGGCGGGCGCCTTGGGCCTGCATCCCCGGACCCTGCAGCGGCGCTTGCAGGCTGAGGGCGTGAAATACGTCGACATCCAGTCCGAGGCCAAGCTGCACCGGGCTCGCGTGATGCTCAAGCGCCGTGCCATCAGCATGGAGTCGATCAGCACCGAGCTCGGCTTCTCGGACCGTCGGGCCTTCACCTTCGCCTTCAAGCGCTGGACCGGCCTGTCGCCCAGCGCCTACCGCAACCAGCTCAACGCGGTGGGCGTGGCGCGCTGAACAGGCGACCGGGCAGGGCGGGGCACCACGACGGGCGTCCGGCCCGCCGGGAGCCTGATAGAGTCCCGGCTCATGTCAGATCGCAATGAGCTTCAAGGCCGGCACATCGTGCTGGGCCTGACCGGGGGCATCGCCTGCTACAAGTCGGCCGAACTGGTCCGGCTGCTCACCAAGGCCGGTGCCACTGTCCAGGTCATCATGACCGAGGCCGCCGAGGCCTTCATCACCCCGGTCACGATGCAGGCCTTGTCCGGGCGCCCCGTGTTCACCAGTCAATGGGATGCCCGGGTGGCCAACAACATGCCGCACATCAACCTGGGGCGGGAGGCAGATGCCATCGTCATTGCGCCTGCCAGTGCCGATTTCCTGGCCCGGCTCGTGGCCGGGCGCGCAGACGAACTGTTGAGCCTGACCTGCCTGGCTCGCCCCCGCGAGCGCACCGCGCTGCTGGTGGCGCCGGCGATGAACCGGGAGATGTGGTCGCACCCGGCGACCCAGCGCAATGTCGCCACCCTGCGGGCCGATGGCACTGCCATCCTGGGGCCCGGTTGTGGCGACCAGGCCTGCGGCGAGACCGGAGACGGCCGCATGCTTGAGCCCGAGGCGCTGTGCGACGCGCTGGTCGCCCACTTCCAACCCAAGGTGCTCGCCGGACGGAAGGTGCTCGTCACGGCCGGCCCGACCTTCGAGCCGATTGACCCCGTCCGGGGCATCACCAACCACTCGAGCGGCAAGATGGGGTTTGCCATCGCCCGCGCGGCACAGGAAGCCGGTGCCGAGGTCACGCTGGTCGCGGGCCCGGTTCACCTGCCTACACCGGCCGGCGTGCGCCGCATCGACGTGACGACCGCGCAGCAGATGCACGATGCGGTATTGCCGGCTGCGGCCGAGCACGAGGTGTTCATTGCCACGGCGGCCGTGGCCGACTGGCGGCCTGCGACGCAAAGCGACCAGAAGATCAAGAAGGAAGGCAAGAAGGTGGCCCCCACGTTCGAGCTGACCGAGAACCCGGACATCCTGGCAGCCGTGGCCGCCTTGCCCCAGCCCCCGTACTGCGTCGGCTTCGCGGCCGAGAGCGAGCAGCTGCTGGTGCACGCGCAGGCCAAGCTGCAGCGCAAGCGCATCCCGCTCATCATCGGCAACCTGGGGCCGGCCACCTTCGGCCGTGACGACAACAGCCTGCTGGTGGTCGACGCCCATGCTCACCACCCGCTGCCTGCGGACGGCAGCCAGGCTGACAAGCTCAGCCTCGCACGCCTGCTGATGCAGGAGATCGCCGACCGCCTTGCCCGACTTCCCGCTTGAACTTGCACATGACCACCGTCGACGTCCGTCTCCTCGATCCCCGCATGGCCGATGCCATGCCTGCCTACGCCACGCCGGGCAGTGCCGGGCTGGACCTGCGCGCCTGCCTGGACCAGCCGCTGGTGCTGGAACCAGGCCAGGCCGAGTTGATTCCCACCGGGTTGTCCATCCATCTGCGCGACCCTGGGCTCGCTGCCATGATCCTTCCGCGCTCCGGGCTCGGGCACAAGCACGGCATCGTGCTGGGCAATCTCGTGGGACTGATCGACTCGGATTACCAGGGCCCGCTGATGGTCAGCTGCTGGAACCGTGGCCAGGCGGCCTTCACCGTGCAGCCCCTGGAGCGCATCGCGCAACTGGTGATCGTGCCGGTGGTGCAGGCGACGTTCCGCCAGGTCGACAGCTTCGACCAGGCTTCCGAAAGGGGTGAGGGGGGCTTTGGCTCGACCGGGCGCGGCTGACGCGCCCAGGTCCCTCAGTGCAGCGTTTCGCCGGGCGGCGCGGACGGCGGCGCCAGGCTGAAGGGGGAGGCCGACACCGAGCCCTGCTCGACTTCTTCCTCGGTCGCCGGGCGCACGTCATGCACCTTCAGCGACAGGCGAAGGGCCAGGCCGGCCAGCGGATGGTTGCCGTCGAGCACGACGTGGCTGTCGTACACCTCGGTGACGGTGTAGATCGCTTCTTTCGGCAGATCCGGGGTCGTGGTCCCGTCCGGCGGGCCGTCGAACTGCATGCCTTCCGACACGCCGTCGACGAAGATGTCGCGTGACTCGAAGAAGACGAGGTCGGCGTTGTAGTCGCCGAATGCGTGCTTCGGTTCCAGAAACAGGTGGGCCTCGAACCCTTCGCTCTGGCCGATCAGGGCCTCTTCGACCTTGGCGAGAAGGTCCTCGCCGCCGACCAGGAACTCCATCGGTTCCTGCAGCTCGTCAATCAACTGGCCCTGGGCATCCTCGAGACGCCACCACAGGCTCACCACGCACGGAGAAGAAATGATCATGGCGCGATCATCTCATGGCGCACGGGATTGAGCGCGCTCAGCTGTCGGGCGCCCGGCTCGACGCACAATCGCGGCATGCCTCGACAAACCGCTCCCCGCCGCCGTGCTGCGGCCGCCACGCCTCCGCCGACCAACCCGGCTGCCTCGCCTCTCGTGGCGCCCGACATCGCCATCGACGCGCCGACCCCGCTGCTCGGCGGCATCAGCCCGCAGGTATTCATGCGGCGTTACTGGCAGAAGAAGCCGCTGCTGATCCGGCAGGCCATGCCGGGCGTTCAGCCGCCCCTGGACCGCGCCGCGCTGTTTGCGCTGGCCGGCGAGGAGGAGGTGGAGTCTCGTCTGATCGTGCAGTCGCTTTCCACACCGTCTTCCGGTGAGGCGGCAGGCGGGCGTTCGGGTCGCCGCGGCGCGGCTGCCATCGATCCCGGCTGGCGCCTGTCGCATGGCCCGTTTTCCCGGCGCCAACTGCCCGCGCTGACCCAGCCCGGTTGGACCTTGCTGGTGCAGGGCCTGGACCTGCACGTGCCGGCGGCATCGGCCTTGCTGCAGCAGTTCCGTTTCGTGCCCGATGCCCGGCTGGACGATCTGATGATCTCCTTCGCCACCGAACAAGGTGGTGTCGGGTCGCATTTCGATTCCTACGACGTGTTCCTGCTGCAGGTGCACGGGCGCCGGCGCTGGCGCATCGGCCCGCTCAAGGACGCCACGTTGCAGCCCGATGTGCCGCTGAAGATCCTCACGAATTTCGAGCCTGAAGAAGAGTGGGTGCTGGAGCCGGGCGACATGCTGTACCTGCCGCCGCGGTGGGCCCATGACGGCATTGCCGAGGGCGGTGAGTGCATGACGTGCTCGGTGGGCTTCCGCGTGCCCGAGGCCACCGAGCTGGCGCGCGAGGTGCTGATCCGCTGGATGGAAGGGCTGGAAGGGAGCGAGAAGCCGCGGCTCTACAAGGATCCGTCCCAGCCCGCCACGACGCAGCCCGGCCTGGTGCCCGAAGCGCTGCAGGCGTTTGCGGCCGATGCCGTCGCGCGCGCCTTGAGCGATCCCGAGGCCCTGAAAACCGCCTTGGGGGAGATCCTCACCGAGCCCAAGCCCCGCGTGTGGTTCCATGCGGGAGAGCCGTTGCCCGATGGGTGCGGTGTGCGCCTGGACGCGCGCACGCGCATGGTCTACGACGACCGGCGTGTGTTTGCCAACGGCGAGTCCTGGCGCGCGGCGGGCAAGGATGCGCGGCAGCTTCGGCAGTTGGCGGATCGGCGCTGGCTGGACGCGAAGGCGGTGAGCCAGGCAAGCCCGGCGTTGCGGGAACTCTTGCATCAGTGGGCGGAAGACGGCTGGCTTCATCCGCTGGAGAGCTGAATCGGGCCACGTCGACCGGAGGGGCAACATGAATGCGGATGTCGTTCCTGTGAACAGGGTGCGCGATGAGGTGCCGGAAACGGGCCGCATCGGCAGCTGGAAGGAGGCCGAGGACCAGTTCCGCGCGGCCATGGCCGTGGCGGCTGCGCA
Organism: Aquabacterium olei; assembly: GCA_029279925.1. Lineage (GTDB taxonomy): Bacteria > Pseudomonadota > Gammaproteobacteria > Burkholderiales > Burkholderiaceae_C > Aquabacterium > Aquabacterium olei_A. The sequence goes on along the minus strand of JAJUHM010000060.1, from coordinate 4,448 downwards.
TCCGGTCGATGTGTGGCTGGCGGACGCCGAGTTCGCACATTGGCCTCTGGGCGAGCGGGCCGTGATGGAGGCGTGGCACCAGTGGGCCGTGGCCGGTGGACGCAAGCGTCTCACGATGCTGGGTGGGCGCTATGACGACATGGCCCGACGCCATCCTCGCTGGGTGGCGTGGCGGGCCACCTGGAGCCACCGCATCGTGTGTCGGGAGGCGCCGGACGGCCTCCGGGACGAGGTGCGTCCGGTGCTGATCGTGGGCGACGATCTGGCGCTGCGGATTCAGGATGCCCTTCACGGAACGGGGCTGTGGACGCGGGACATTGCGAGGATTCGCGAATGGCGCGCCGAACTTGACGTAATTTTGCAACGCTCGTCGGAGGCCCTGCCCCCTACCACCCTTGGCCTCTAGGGAAAGGTCGTAGAGACCCTATAATCCTAGATTGAATGTGACGCAACGGGCGTTCCGTTGTGATGCATCCTTTGCCCTTGTCTCGTTTTTGATGGGACTGTGGGCGTTGCACAGTTCCAATACCCCGGTTTTAACTGACACTCCTTTTGAGGACACAACCATGAAAAAGTCGCTCCTGCTGGCTTCGCTGATCGCTGCCATGGCTCTGGCCGCTTGCGGCAAGAAGGAAGAGCCCGTTGCTGAAGTCGCTCCGGCTGCTTCGGAAGCTTCGGCTCCTGCTGAAGTCGCTTCGGCTCCGGAAGCCGCTTCGGACGCTGCTGTTGCCGCTCCGGAAGCCGCTTCGGCTGCTTCGGCTGCCGCTTCGAACTGATCTCGGTTCGATTCTGCAAAAAAACCGCTCCTCGGAGCGGTTTTTTTTCGGCCGGATTTCTCTGTTTGCGCGGGATCCTGATCGCACGACAGCACCTGCAGGCGTGCATGCACGGCCTGGTCGTCAGGGTGTCTCCCTAGATGCCGGCCGCATGAAAAAACCCGGCCTGGCGGGATGCCGGGGCCGGGTTTTACAGGCAGCGCCCCGGTGGGGCGCGGCGGCCGCTCGTTAATTCAGCTCCTCGACCAGCAGCTTGGCGATGCGGCGCGCTGTGGCGGTGTTGGTGGGCTGTCCCTTTTCGTCGGTCACGCGCACCAGTGTCTGGGTCCGGCTCTGACCGTTGACCTCGACGCGGTAGCGGCTCAGGCTCTCCTCGTCCTTGCTGCTGCTTCCGAACAGGCGGCCAAAGAAGCCGGGCTTCTGGGTCTTGGGATCGTTGCTCGACAGGCGGACTTCGTACAGGCCTTGCTTGCGATCCCGGTTCTCCACGGTGAAGCCGCTGCGGTCCAGCGCCAGGCCGACCCGGCGCCAGCTCGTGTCGAAATCGGCTGCCACGTTGAGACCGGTTCCGGATGCATCCAGCACAGCCACGTCAGCGACCTTGTTCTCGGCGGCCGGTGCGGCGGCGGGCTTCGCCGCTTCGGACTTCGCGGCGGCGACTGCCTCCTTCGGGGCGCCCAGGCGGGCCATCAGGCGCGACAGCATCTCGGCTTCAAGTTCCGGGTTGCTCGGGCGGGCCTTCCAGGTGGTCTGCTCCTTGCGCGCGTCCACATACTCTTCGGTCATGCCGCGGTGGGTGATGTAGACCTCGGTGGTGCCGTTTGCGGCGCGCTCGATGCGGGTGCGGTACTGGTCGCGCTCGCCGGAGTCGTACAGGGCCTCGAACACACGGCCCAGCAGGTTGCGGATGCCGCCTTCGGGTACCTTGCGGCGGTTCTCGGCCCAGTTGGTTTCCATCAGGCCGATGTCACGCCGGTTGGTCGTGAGTTCGAAGCCCATCTCGTCCCAGAAGGCTTCGGTCTCGTCCCATACCTTTTCGGGCGGCAGGGAGACGCTGAGCCAGCGCGTCTGGCCCTGGCGTTCGAGCTTCACCACGCCTTGAGCGGTGGGCGCCACGGCGGCACCGGGTGCCACGGCGGCCTCGGCACGAGCCGAGTCGCGAGCCAGGCTGCTGGCCGACACCGAGCCGGTGCTGACCTGGCCATAGCGGGTCTGACCGGGCAACTGGCTCAGGTCGGGCGGCACATCCAGGCGCACGGTCTTGGCGCCGCTGGTCTTGTAGTCGACCTTGTCACCGGACAAGGCCTTGTCGAGTGCGGAGCACCCGGTGGTGAGCAGAGCGACAGAGAGGGTCGCGCCCAGTGCAAGCGTGGTCGGGTGACGGGATTGGATCGGCATGGATGAAGGGAATGAGACCGGCCCGCCGCAGCATGGCGGCAGGCCCGGGCGTCGGGTGAGTTACAGCACCCCGGCTTCGCGCAGGGCGGCTTCGACCAGTTGCTGGCCGCCGGCCGTCAGTTCGGTCAAGGGCAGGCGCAGCGTACCACCAACCTTGCCCATGCGGGTCAGGGCCCACTTCACAGGGATCGGGTTGGGCTCGCAGAACAACTGCTTGTGCAACGGCAGCAGCTGCATGTGCAGCTCGATGGCGCGGGCAGCGTCCTTGGCCATCGCGGCGGCGCACAGCTCGGCCATGGCGCGGGGGGCCACGTTGGCCGTCACGCTGATGTTGCCGTGACCGCCCAGCAGCATGAGGGCAAAGGCGGTGGGGTCGTCACCCGAGAACACCGAGAATCCCTTCGGCGCCTGGCGCACCAGCCAGGCCGCGCGGTCGATGTTGCCGGTGGCTTCCTTGATGCCGATGATGCCGGGGATCTGGGCCAGGCGCAGGGCGGTTTCCGGCGTCATGTCGGCCACGGTGCGACCGGGCACGTTGTAGAGCACGACCGGGATGTCGACCGCTTCGGCGATGGCCTTGAAGTGGGCGTAGATCCCTTCCTGGGTCGGCTTGTTGTAGTAGGGCACGACCTGCAGCGTGCAGTCGGCACCGACCTTCTTGGCGTACTGGGACAGCTCGATGGCTTCGCGCGTCGAATTGGCGCCGGCACCGGCCATGATGGGCACGCGGCCCTTGGCCTGCTCCACGGCCACGCGGATGATCTCGCAGTGTTCTTCGACGGAGACGGTGGGCGATTCGCCGGTCGTGCCGACCACACCGATCACGTTGGTGCCTTCGGCAATGTGCCAGTCGATCAGCTTGCGCAGGCTGTCGTAGTCCACGCTGCCGTCTTCGTGAAAGGGCGTGACCAGGGCCACGATGCTGCCGGAAATGGTTGTCATGGTGCTTCCTTCAATCCTGCCATTCTAATCAGGCGTGGGCGGCCGCCCGGCCGGAGAAGGCCGTGGCGGTGCCGGGGCGGCTCAGTGGGGCCGGACCTCTTTGTTCAGGGCTGCCAGGGCCAGGCGGTCGACAAGCCCGGGGGCAATGAGCTTCATCCAACGGCCCAGGCGACCCTTGGTTGACATGACGATGTCGCGACGTCGCGCCTTCATGCCTTCGCGGATCAGGCGGGCGCAGGTCTCGACCGACATGGCGCCGCTTTCGTCCAGGCCGCTGCGGCCGGCCGGCTGCCCCTGGGCGTTGAAGCCGCGGTAGCGGATGTCGGTGGCCACCACGCCCGGATAGGCCAGGGTGACGCTCACGCCGTGGGGCACCAGTTCGACCCGCAGCGCTTCGAAAAAGCCGTTCATCGCGAACTTGGTGCTGCTGTAGGCAGTGCGCCCTGGCACGCCCACCAGACCGGCCAGGCTGGAGACGGCGACGATCCGGCCGCGGCTGGCCTTGAGGTGGGGCAGGGCGGCGTGGGTGCACCAGACGCTGCCCCACAGGTTGATGCGCATGAGGTCCTGGTACCACTGCAGGTCGGTCACCTCTTCGAGCAGGGCGTGGGCCGACATGCCGGCGTTGTTGACCAGGGTGTCCAGGCGCCCGAAGCGGGCGACGGTGTCGGCAATGAGGCCGCGGCACTGGGCCTCGTCGCCGACGTCGGTGGGGCGGACCAGCACGTCGCAGCCATGGGCACGGCAGGCCTGGGCCACGGATTCGAGCTTGTCGGCGTTGCGGGCGGCCAGCACCAGGCGCAGGTCCCGGCCTTCGGTGGTGGCCAGTTGCCGCGCGAGTTCGGCGCCGATGCCGTCCGAGGCACCGGTGATGAGGACGACGCTCATGTCAGAAACAGCTCCAGAGGCGGGTGGCCAAGTCGAAGACCAGGCCGGATCGGGCATACAGCGCGAACACGCCGGCGAGCACCGCCAGGGCGGCCAGCCAGGCGGCGATGCGCCATCCGACCGGCAGGGGCCGGTCGGGCGCCGATTCTGAGGCCGTCCCGGGTGTCCGGGGCTTGGCGTTTTCCGCGGGGGGCGAAGGCGACATGGCGGGGCGCGGCGTGCTCAGGCGGTCACCAGGCGCCGTGCGGGCTGACGGTGCTCCTGGATGGGCAGGTTGAGCTCGAAGGCCACGAGGCCCAGCGCGATGGCAATCCACCAGACGACCTGGTAGCTGCCCGTGGTGTCATACAGCCGGCCGGCCAGCCAGACGCCCAGGAAAGAGCCGATCTGGTGAGAGAAGAAGACGATGCCGCCCAGCATGGACAGGTGGCGCACGCCCATCAT